>CAYVUX010000265.1:0-5511 GCA_964455075.1 uncultured Desulfobacteraceae bacterium
GACACCGGCCCCCTCCGCGTTCTCCCGGCAAGCCGGGAGCCGCGGCTTCCCCCACCGGTAAGTCCCGAAAATACGGCGCCCTCCCGCCAGTCACACGAAAAAGCCCCCGCGTCCCTACGGGGCAATGTACGGTGTTTCCATTTCACTACCGACTTTCCGAACAACAAACTGGGTCCTGTCTATGTGAAACCGGTTTGCCGCACAACCATCGTATTCCAACCGGGGATTTTCTGGATCGGCAAGGGTTTTGAGCGAATCCGCCCTGTTCTCCAATCCGGGCGCGGGTTGGTGCACCCTGCTGGAGAGATTTGCAAAGAACAGCCCCTAAAGAATTCTGGGCTCGTGGAAAGGCCCTTGCCGATCCGACGCAATGGGTTGGGACCTCCTATCCCGGTTCATTCACCACTCCACTCTTCCTCGCAAATAGACAGGTGAAGACTTTGTTCTCCGAAAGATCGGACACGACGACTGCACCGACTGTTTGGCCCCTTCGAATCCCTTTCGGAGTTCAGACAGGGACTCGCTCAAAAGAAGATGCCCCCTCAGCCCCTTTTTCCGAGACTTTGGAAATACTCCTGCTCAAGCGCTCCCGAAATAACCCGGAGCCCTTTCAAGGGCGGAGCCGAAAAGTCGAATATGAGCTTCAAGAAGGCCACAACAATATGGTAGGTCGCTCCCCAGAGAACTTCGTGCCCTTCCGCGCTATCGTGGACGAAGCACTGATAGTCCTGGGATCCGGAGGAACTCTCCAGACGATAGACGGCATAGCGGTCTGCGTCAAAGAGATGGCTTAAGGGAATGCGAATGATCTTATCCACCTCCCAGTTGCATAGGAAGCGTCTCTGGCGTGGAATCCAGACCACCATGGGGTAAATCGTCCGCTGAAACATGACGAGTTGTTGAGGCGGAAGGGGGCCCAGGAATTCCACGGAAAAGGGATTCACGCGCATCTCCTCAAAACTTTCCCGCAACGCGGCTGCAAACAAAAGAGACAGACGCCGTGCGTCGGTGGGCCGACCGGTTCTCCACTCCGGCCAATATTGCCAGCGCGCCAAGGGCGAGCCGGGCGCTCTCAAAAGCCGTGAAAGGAAGCGATCCACCGAACGGGATAACCTCCCGCCCGGGAAGCAAAGATCGCCGGACTGCCGCACGTGCACGGAACGCTTGTTGAGGATCAAACACGGTTCATCCGTACGCCCCTTCCGGAGCGAAGACCGCCCGAGGATAAACAGAACGGCCGACGCCTGAATGGAACTGGAGATCGCGTCGGGGAAAGGGTGCCCCTTGCGGTTTTTCTCTTGAAGACGCTCCGCGATTCGAGGAACCAGGAAACGTGGATCTGTAAAGTAGGGGTCCATCATGGCCGGCATTCCGGTTCGGATGAAGAAACGGCCTTCGGTTCCGGGAGGGCTTTCACGCCGGAGGTGCTTCCATCCTCCTTAGGCCGCCCTTCTTGCCCAATATCCGCGCCCTCCTGCCCACCTCGCTTCTCTTGCGCTCGGGCACGACCATTCCAATCCTGTCCGGAGCCCCGAAATTCAAGAGTTCAACCGTTCTTGAAACCACCTCACATTGCCCTGGAAGCACCAAATCTAATGTCTAATGACCGCAAGAGTCCGGGGCAAAAACATTGACAACCCCTTTTCCCGGGTTACTTTAAAATCATGGAAGAACAAATGAAAAAAAGGCTTCAAGCGGTCCTGGATCGTGTTAAAGAGCCGGAAACGAACCTAAGCCTGGCCGACCTGGGATTGGTGGAAAGGATCCGATATCTGCCGAGACGTAAGAAGCTCAAAGTCTTCCTCAACCCTGTCCGTCCCGCCCCGGCTTGCTGCAGTATCATGTCCGGACTGATTCTCAACACGACGCTCAAGAACCTGGCGGGAGCGCTTCGAGAGGAATTCCCCGAACTGGCCGTTGAGCTGCCCCACCATGATGATTGATCCGGCTCCGTCCCGTTTCGCCCTTGGTGGTTTTGAATTGCAGGCTTGCCGGTGCGTCTGCTCGCCCCAGCCTCTCAATTCGGATACCCTGTGATTTGTTGAATGCTCTCGTAGAGGGGCTTGAGTTTTCTGTACATCCGCTTGAAAACCTTCAGGTACAGAGCGGTGTATTGGGCGCTCTTTTTCAGATCGGGCTCAAAGGTGCTTCCCGTCCGGCTCATGGCCCGGACGGCCGCACGGAAATCCGGGAATATGCCGAGGCCTGTGGCGACGTCCACGGCCGCACCGAGCCCGGAAGTCTCAAAAATCTCGGGACGGACGGCGGGAACGCCAAAAATGTCCGCTGTCATCTGCATGACCTGATCACTCTGTGCACCCCCACCCGCGACCATAAGGCGTTTCACGGGGATCTTTGTGCGCCGCTCGATCCGTTCCTTCCCCTCGCGAAGGGCATAGCTCAGGCCTTCAAGAATGGCCCTATACACGTGTGCTCTTGAATGGACATCCCCGAACCCGATAATAGCCCCCTTGGCCTCGGGGCCCGGAATCCGGACACCCGAGGTCCAGTAAGGCTGCACAACGAGCCCCATGGACCCGGGCGGGGCTTGGTCCAGCATCCGATCCAAAAGTCTTTCAGGGGGAAGGCCCTGCTCGACGGCCATTTGTTCCTCAAGATGACCGAATTCCTTCCTGAACCAGCTCACGAGCCAGTATCCCCTGAAATTCTGGAACTCCACATTGTACATTCCCGGGACAGCCGAAGGATAGGGCGGGACAAAAGGGTAGGACTCGACGTATTTCGCGCTCGGCACATTGATTGTAGCGGTAGTCCCGTATCCAAGGCATGCCTCCTCCGGCCCTGAGCACCCGGCGCCCAGCACCTCGCAGGCCTTGTCTGCAGCCGCAGCAATGACAGGGGTCCCTGCGGAAAGACCGGTTTCCGCGGCCGCCTCGGACGACACCTCGCCCAGAACCTCCCCTGGAGAAACCAGCTCTGGAAGCATCTCTTTATGCACCCTAAGGGCCTTCCATCTCCAGCTCCCGGTCGACGCCCAGTCGAGGCGTTTGAAATCAAAGGGAAGGTACCCCACTTGATTTCCGACCGAATCACGGTATAGGCCAGTGAGCTTATGGTGCAGATACCCCGAAAGCAGAAGATACTTATACGTTTTTGCCCATATGTCCGGCTGATTCTCGGCGATCCAGTTGTCCGGGGCCTTGGTTTGGAAGCCGCGGATGGTGTGGGTAAGGCCCAACATTCGGAACAGACCGTTCCAGAACGGTCCCAAAGGAGGGAGACTCGTCGACCGCCTCTCATCCAGCCAGACAAACGCCGGTCGAAGAGGATTGCCGTTCCGGTCCAAGTTGATCATCGTCCCTCTTTGGGTGGTGACGCCGACCCCAGCCACCTCCTTGGGCAAGATCTTGGACTGAACCCACAGCGCACGGCAGGCTCTACAGAGGCAATTCCAGAAGTACTCGGGGGACTGCTCCACCCATCCGGGGCGGCTGGAATGGTACGGTTTGAAGGGAACCATCGATTTGCAAACCAGCAGCCCTTCTGCGTCGAATAGAAGTGCCTTTACACTCTGTGTGCCGTTGTCAATGGCCAGTAGATAAGGCTTCGCGGTTATTCCCGATCCCAGGGCTTTTTCCCCTTTCAACAGTATCTTGAGACCACACGCGCATAGCGGGCCCCTGGAATTCTATTTCATAAAGCCCGACTTGCTGTCATACCGGGCGGCAAACACCGAGGGTCTTCCCGAGAAAATGCTGCACTCCGTGAGCACGTATTCGGCCACCTGCTTCCTTTGGTCTCCATCGAGGCCGTTAAAACGCTCCACAAACACCTCGTTTTCGGGGATGTTCGAGAGGAGAGCCCAAATCTCCTCCGCGGTCATTTCTGGGGCAACTTTAAATGCCGAGGCCGAAACGGCGGGGTCTCCAAGCAGGGACGCGCCTTCCGCAATTGCCTGATCCAGGTCCTGCCGGATCGTTTGCACCTCGGCGGTCAGTTCCTCCAGGCTCCGGCACAACTTTGAGACCGGGCAGTCCATCTGCCTACCCGCCAACCGAACATTCAGGGAAATGAACACCCCCCTGTCCCCGGCGGTATTCACTTTCCGTGCTTCAATCACCGTAAAGAGAGATGCCATAATTCCTCGTTTCAGAGCACAAATTCATTCCCTTCCATGGCAATTTCGATTTCCAGACTCGTCTTCGCCTCTCTTGCGAGTTCGCGGCAATGATCTCGGATCGGTTCCATTTCGTCGTCTCTTCTCGCGGGATCATGATGGAAGAGAATCAATCGCCGAACCCCCGATTGAAGGGCTAGTTTCAGGGCGCTAACATAATCCGAGTGGCCCCAGTTTTTTCGCATCTCACGCTCTCGGGGCGTATACTGGGCGTCATGGATCAATACATCCGCGCCCTTGCAAAATGCGCGGTAGTCGCCCGGGCGTCTGCCCTCCGGGGAATCCTCCGTAAGCTCGTTGTCTGTAAGGAAAACCAGGGTCTTCTTCCGTTCCCTGAAGCGGTATCCAAGCCCGCCCTGCGGATGCCGAAGGGGAATGGTGTCCACCCGCGCCTCATCGAACTTAAGCGGCCCGTGTCTCAGCCTTTCCAGGTAACGAATTTCGGCCGCGAGGTCATGGAACTTCACCGGGAAAAAGCCGTCAACCATGTTGTTGTCAAACGGAACCCTCAGGCCTCGGACACAGAACCGGCATCCGTCGATCGCAATCCTGGATCCGGTCTCGTAAAGAGGCTCGAAGAACGGAAAGCCCAACACATGATCCCAATGGATATGGGTCATGAGAAGGACCACATCCACCCTTTCCCGGCGGGCTATAAGGGATTCGCCCAATGCCCGGATTCCGGTTCCGGCGTCAATAATGATCTTCCGGCCGTTGTCCAGGGTCACCTCAAGGCATGTGGTGTTGCCCCCGTATACGACGGTATCTCGCCCGGGAACGGGAATGGATCCCCGTGTTCCCCAAAATTTCACGTTCATCCCTTACTCGTCCTCGCATCCCGCCGGTTATTAGGAAAAGCCCGGATTTCGACCCGCCGTTCTCTTCGAAAACCCTGGGTCCACTGTCTCGGGTTGGGCCTCGGCATGATCCACCAATCTTCTCCTCCCCGCAGGGGACGGGATTCCAGTCTCGTGCGTTTTTCGACTCTATGCGTTCCTCAGGAGGGTGTCAATCGTAAAAAATCCAATAAAAAAGGGATGATGGAACCTGAAGGGACAACCGGGGGCTTTCCAAAACAGCACCTTCTTTTTCGGGCACGCAGCGGTTGCGCGCCTCCCCGCAATTCCTCGACCTCCCTGCACACGCCCGAGAGCCTCTCTTTCTGCAGGAAATACAGGCCGGGGCCTCGCTTCACTTCCGGGGCCCGCTACTTTGCGATGCGGATTTCACAGCTCCTCATCCACTCGACGGCCTTCCGCCTGAGGCCTGCCGCAAACGCCTCGCCGTCTTTCAACCCCGCCTCCACCCTGTCCAGCGTGTCGTAATAGGCATTCCACGCCCTCTTCTCCAGTTCATATCGGTCTTTCACGACC
>CAYVUX010000266.1:0-5506 GCA_964455075.1 uncultured Desulfobacteraceae bacterium
GTAATAAAGACATCTTATCACGCCTCAGGAGGAGGCCTTAAACAGTATCATGGTTCTTGATGGAGCGCCGCATCTGATTGATTTGGCTGCCGAAGCGAAAGTCTTCAATTTCTAAAACCTGGGTCGGGATATCCGGCCTGTCCCTGTCATTTGAAAATCATCGACGAAGAAACTGCGGCTCGACACAAAAAGCCGGCCCAATCTTTCCCCATCCGGAATGCATTGGCCGGCTTTCTGTATAATGAATCGTGCGGAGCGGAAACGGGTTCAGCTCTTTCTGGACAGCGCTGAATATTACTCGTCCTTGAGAACAGACCGGGGAGAAGAGACGATTTCCCGCACCTTGGCTTCCCGGATGCGCTCCTCTTGGTCCGACTTGCGTTGAAACGGTTTAACAGGCTTTTCCGTATCGGCCGCTATGGCGCAGAGATCCTGAAGAAGCCCCGCGTTCTCGTGCACAATGGCTACGGAATTTCGCAGTTCGTGGGATATGGATGCCGAGACGGCTCCAAAGCAGCGCAGGCCCTCCTCTCCGAGGATTTCCCATTACCCCTTCATAGCTTCTCTCCCTGTTCTTTCAGTGCCTCTTTCATCTTCGCGATCAGGGTGTCGATATTCACCGGCTTCACCAGGTAATATTCTTCCCCGGCCTCGGCGGCACCCGCCCGGTAGTCGGCTTCGGAGCCGTGCCCCGTCATGAAGACAAATTTCATGTGCGGATGTACTTCAGCGAGCTTCTTTTTCAGCTCGATTCCGCTCTGCCTCGGGATGCGAACATCCAGAAGAGCCAGATCATATCGCCTTTCCCCGGCACGTGCGAGCGCATCACTCCCGGTGGTGGCCCGGTCCGCTTCAATTCCCCGCAAGGCGAGATGTTCGGCCATGGTCGTTACAAGTTCCTCCTCGTCGTCAACGATCAGCACGCGCATGTTCTCTAACCCTCCTTGCCGGGGTTTCGCGGAAGCCGTATGTGGAACGTGGTTCCCTGATCGGGTCGGCTTTCCGCGTTCACGCTGCCCCCGAGCTTGTTCACCAAGCCGTAGGTAATGGATAGACCCAGCCCCGTGCCCCCCTTATCGATCTTGGTGGTATAGAACGGATCAAACACCCGCTTAAGTTGGGCTTCCGTCATGCCGCATCCGTCGTCTGATACCTCCACGTTTACGCTGTCCGAATCCTCTGTTCGCGCCTGGGTTCCGGACGTCATGGTCTTGGACCTGCGCATGCCCGGGATAGACGGCCTGGAGGTCCTCGAGAGGGTGAAAAAGGCGTACCCGGAGGTCCAGGTCATCATTCTCACCGGGCACGGGACCGAAAAAGACGAGAAGGCGGCTCGGCACTTGGGCGCGTATAAGTACCTGCAGAAGCCGGTGGACGTAGACAAGCTGGTGAAAACGATCCGCGACGCATATAAGAACAAGTTTCAGCAAGCCATGACCGCCACGGCCTTTGCCGAGGCGGGAGACTATGAAACCGCCCGGGAGATCATGGAAGGCGACAAGGACGAATAAGCACCCTGCTTGAGGAAACATGCATGCCGTTTCGACAAAAGGCCGAACGGGCCACCTTGGGCAGCCCGTTCGGCTTTCAGATTCCCCTTAATCTCTACGAGGTTTTCACCTCGATTTTCTTGACAGGCTGTTCTTCGGTCTTTGGAAGCGTGATGTTCAAAACCCCATCCCTGTAATTCGCCTCCACACGTTCCGCATTCACGTCCGCGGGCAGCTCCACGGATCGGGCAAACGCCCCGTACCTGCGCTCCACCCGGTAGACGTTTTCATTTTTCTCTTCATGCTCGTCGCGTTTTTCCCCTCTGAGGGTCAAAAGCCTCCCGTTTAGGGAGATGTCAATGTCCTTGGGATCCACACCGGGGAGCTCCGCTTTTACATGGACCTTGTCGGCGGATTCCGATACATCCAGCATCGGGGTCCATTCCGCCCTCCAGGAAGATCCTTCGAGCGGCCCGCCGCCGAAGAACTGATCCATCAACCTGTCTATTTCGCCTCGAAATCGGGCAAGCCCTGTAGGCTCGGTCCACGGAGTCAAGCTATACATAAAATCATCCCTCCTTTCCGTGCAGAATCTCGGGCATTACCATATATCAATTTGATTTTTCAGGCTTTATTCCCTTTTACTCGGAAATTTAATCAGGATTGATCACTTGTCAAGGGGGTCGCCGACGACCGGAGTGCACAAAAATCGGTGCATCTTTCCAGCGCCTATTTGCCTCCTGCACAAAATAAAATATCGCCTCCCTGGGAGTTTCAGAAAACGGTAGGCTTTTCTAAAGAGCGGCCATCCAAATACGCTTTCAGAGTGCTTGTGAGCCTCCATTTCAGAAAGGAATCCGCCGGTGGCGGACTCCAAGATGGAGGCTGCCGCGGGAGACTCCCCGCAGGGTGGGGGCTTGAGTCGTCTTTTGCAGTACCAAGCAAGAGGGCTGTTATGCCTGGAAACTCATCAAGAAATAGCTGCAACCTTATCTTTCTCTAACAAATTCCTGGAAAATGGGGCAGCAAGGCACCTATTGATTGGGAAGCGCGCATGTCTTAAGAGCGTGAAGACAAATTTGGGAATCCTTTTGCTCGAAAGCAACCGGGTCGCCCGAATCGCTTGATTTCCATAGGTTTTCGGATGCAAACTGTTGAGCAACCAAAGAACGTACCGAAAATCCGCAATGCGTCCGAATGAGAGGAGGTGAGGCTTAAAGAATTCATAAACGCAAAAACGAAAAAAAGACAAACTTTTATGAATATTCAAACTTAGGAGGAAGAGCAATGAAACGAAGTTGGTTGGCTGCTCCTTTGGCGGCAGGGTTCATGTTCGTGTCGGCGCCTGCCTTTGCCGGCGACACCCTCTTGCCGAAATCGATTTCGGATGTCTTTAAGAAGGGGGCCACGGAGGCATCCATTGACGCAGAATTCGGCATGCAGTGGCGTCATGAAGACTATGATGAAAAAGACGCCGTCGGAGACGACAAAAGCAAGGCGGGATGGGCGTACGCGGAGCTGGGTTTGGAGTCCGGCTCCGTCTGGGGCTTTCAGCTCGGATTGGGCGCCATTGCCGTCCAGGAGTTGTGGGCAAAGGATCGGGCTGAAAACGATGTCCCGGGGGATGAGATCTTCGACGACAGTTTTTTTAAAAACGACTCGTACTGGACCGAGGCGTATCTCAAATACAGCATCCCGAAGACGAAGACCCACTTCATTGCGGGGCGCGCGGACGACGGCAAATTCGGCGAACCCAAGTCCGGAGACGGGGACTACTACCAGGGTTTCGGAGTCACGGTGAAAGATATTCCGCGCCTCAAAATCCGAGCCCATGCCGTCAACGAGTGGACCAACGATGCGTCCACAAGCTGGGACTACGACGGCATTCAGGAAGACTGGGTCCATCTGAAGGACGAGCAGACTTTCAAAAAGCTCGACAAAAAGGCCGCGACATGGGCCTACTCGTTGGTCGTGGATATCGAAGCGGTCAAGGATATTCTGGACCTTCAGCCCTACATCCAGCATCACGGCGATGTGGGGACAAGCTTCGGCTTGACCTTGAACGCGGGATACAAATTGAACGATATGCTGAAACTCGGCCTGAAATCGACCTACGCCAGATTTGATGAAGACACGCCGGATGCAATCAGCGCGGATGATGAAGACATGTACCAGTATATCATCAACCCATACGTGAAGTACTCCAGAAACAAATGGAAGGCCGAATTCGGGGTGGGTTACTACCATATAAGCGATGACATTCCGCCTTTTAACACCCTCGCCGAAGGCGGGGATGACTTCGAGGATGCTTTCATCTGGGACGAGTTCGACCCCATGGAAGAGGACCTGGCCAAGTACGGCGAGCAGCAGAACAACAAGACCTGGTTCGTACATGCGGGACTCGGCTGGGGCCCGGTTTATCTTAAAGCCATCTATGGATGGGTTAAGGACGCGGTCATAGAAGACGGGTGGCTGTACGACGGGGAGGCCACGGAGCTGGATATATATCTCAATGTGGATATCACCGAAAACATAGAGCTAGAGCTGGTCTACTGCGACGTCAATGACGACTACAAGGCGGACGGGAACCGGAGCTTCAGCCACTTTTCCGGATTGCTCGCCTACAAGTTCTAGAGAGCCGTATCGACAGAAACGGGCAGGAATACAAAAGGGCCTGTTTTCCGGCAGGCCCTTTTGTTCGTATACGCCAGCTAAAACATCTAGCTGGTACCCATCCACGAATCATTCAGGGGCACTTTGGAGTTTCCAATTCTTCGCATCGCTTGAAGGCTGTCGGAAAACACCCACCTCCCCGCTGAAGCGGGATCTCGCGAGCGGCGTTATCCTTTCCTTGGCCACTGAGGCGATAAATGCGCCTCATTCCTTGGGTATCCATGAAGGCCTTGCATCGGGAAGCTTTCCGACAGCCTCCAGCAAAACATCAGCCCGAGAAACCGACTAGACCGACCCCGAATCGGGAACAAGACACGGTTCGTCCATGCATTGGTTCACCTCAACCGTCATGTGAGACAAACGAGGAATATCCCGCAACAGCTCTTTGTAATGCTCCGCCGGCTTTGGAAAATGGGTAACCAGAGAAATGATGGCCGCATAATCATTGGGCCCCACCTTCCATAAATGCAGGTCTGAGACAAGGTTGTCCGAATCCGATTCTATTTTGCCCTTTATTGCACGCTCTCTCTCCGCCTTGACGTTTTCGTCCAGTAATATAGGACCGGTTTCCTTCAATAGGCTGACTGACCACCGAGCTATGACCACGGCACCAACGATGCCCATGATTGGATCAAGCCAGCCCCACCCAAACATTTTGCCGCAAAACAGAGCAACAATGGCCAGCAGAGACGTCAAGGCATCAGCCAGTACGTGATAATACGCGGCTCTCAAATTATGGTCATGCTTATGCTCGTGCTCATGTGCATGATCGTGTCGCCCCTGCAAGAGGAAAGCGCATAGGACATTGACAAACAAGCCAAGCAGCGCCACGAGAATGGCTTCGTCAAAAAGGATCTTTTGGGGATGCAGGAAACGCTGCGCAGACTCCACCGCCATGACGAAGGCAACCACCAGAAGGGCGACCGCGCTTGCGAATCCGCCCAGAACACTGACCTTCCCGGTGCCAAAAGTGAACAGCGGATTGTTTTGATGCCTTCTCGCGTATCTATACGCAAATATGGTGATCAGGAATGCGGCAACATGGGTTCCCATGTGCCACCCGTCGGCCAACAGCGCCATGGAGCCGAACGCCGTGCCCGCCACAATCTCGGCAAGCATGGTAACGGCCGTTATGACCAGAACCTGCTTGGTTCGCCGTTCTCCTTTTACATGAATGGCCGCAAAATCATGATCGTGCTGCCATTTCTCAAGAGTCTCCGTGTGCATCGAATCCTTCCTTATTGCCGGCATCTCTCTGAAAACCCGATTGTGCAGACTGTGTCGCAACTCGAAAAAACGTCATTCCGGACGACCGAAGCGAAGCAAGGGAGATCCGGAATCCA
>CAYVUX010000267.1:0-5488 GCA_964455075.1 uncultured Desulfobacteraceae bacterium
ACGACGTGATGACCAGAATTCAAAGAGGCTCCACCGAGGAAGGGCGGGCTGAACTTGTTGAAGCGGTACGGGAAGGCCTGAATCGGCTCATCGAAGAAGTCTGCTCCAATTCGGAATCCAACGCGCAGGAGGTGCTGGACGTGGTGATTGGGGGGAATACCACCATGCTCCAATTGGCCGCAGACATTGATCCGGCGCCCCTGGGCCGGGTACCTTTTGCCGTAGACATCCGGGGGAGCAAGGCTTATCCGGCAAAACGCTTCGGCCTGCGTATCAACCCGGAAGCCCGGGTATATGTGCCGCCCATCTCCCATGCCTTCATCGGATCCGACATCAGTGCGGGCTTGGTGGTTTGCGAAGGGTTCTTCGGCCCGAAGGCATCGATGCTTTTCATTGATGTAGGCACCAATGGCGAGATGGCGTTGAGCCGGGACAACCGGTGGATCATTACTTCCACCGCCGCCGGCCCGGCCTTCGAGGGGATGGGCATTTCCAGTGGACGCCGGGCGGTGGTAGGTGCGGTTCAGGCAGCAATAACAAACGGGAAATC
This sequence comes from uncultured Desulfobacteraceae bacterium, assembly GCA_964455075.1. Classification (GTDB taxonomy): domain Bacteria; phylum Desulfobacterota; class DSM-4660; order Desulfatiglandales; family Desulfatiglandaceae; genus CAYVUX01. The sequence continues at coordinate 551 of CAYVUX010000267.1, forward strand.
GGTCGAACTCTTGACCGTGGGCGATGCGCCCCCCAAAGGCATTTGCGGAAGCGGAATCATCGACTTGATCGCCGTGCTCCTGATTCTCAAAGTCCTGGATCCCACGGGTCGGATGAAGCATCCGGGAGAAAAGAACGGTCTGCCCGCGGCTGTGGCCTCGCTGCTTGAAGATCTGGAGGGAAAAGCGGCGTTCCGGCTCGGGGAAAACGTCTACTTCACCCAGGAGGACGTAAGACAGGTGCAATTGGCAAAAGGGGCGATCCGTACGGCCATTGACATGCTTCTGGGGCGGGACGGATCCGCCGCTGTGGACAAGGTCGTGATAGCGGGAGCGTTCGGACACGCCCTGAGGCCGGAAAGTCTGGAAGGCATCGGAATGATCCCGCCGGGGATGGCCGAGAAAGTGTCCTTTGCGGGCAATACCAGTCGACTCGGTTGTACACGCCTTTTGCTGGATGTGTTTGAACGCCGATCTATTGAGGAGAGGATGGCAAAGGTGGAACACCTCGCCCTGGTGGCGCATCCGGAATACATGGAACGGTATATTGAAAGCATGAATTTTCCTTCAGGCATATAGAGGTGACGCCGGAAGCCTTCGATGCTCGCATGTTCCGCGGAAGGCGGAACACAACGCAACCTTTTGGGCCGCCTGCCGGGCTATCCGGGGAGCATGGTACGAATAGGACAAGGAGTGGATGGAACCCCAACGGGAGAATGAAAGAACCCGATGCCAGGGTCAGGGACTGTTGGTCGTTGTCGCTTGCAGGAGCATTAAGCCGGAGATGGAGTTGCTGCGCCCGCGGGGAGATTCGGTCTCCGTCCGATATCTGGATCAAAACCTTCATCGCGCACCGGAGAGGCTTCAAGGGCGAATCCAGCAGGAAATTGACAGGGTGGAAGACATTGCCTCGAAGATCGTACTCGGGTACGGCCTCTGTTCGAACGGGGTCGTTGGTCTGCGCGCCCCGAAGCAGGGGCTCATCATCCCCAGGATACACGATTGCATCACCCTTTTCTTGGGGTCGAGGGAGCGTTATGCAGCCGTTTTTGAAAAGAGGCCCGGAACGTATTATCTCACGCCCGGATGGATCGCGGAAGAAAAGGATCCCATCGGTATGGTGGAGAACGATTATACTGCCAGGGTGGGAAGGGAGGAAGCGATCTGGGCAGTGCATGAGGAGCTCAAACACTACACGCACATTGCACTGATCAACACAGGCGTTGGAGACGTGAAGGCGCTTAGGAAGAGGGCCCTTGAAAATGCCGAATTCCTGAAAAAGGAGTACGAGGAGATCCCGGGAAGTGCGGAATATTTCAGAAAGATCTTTTTCGGTCCGTACGACGATGAGGATTTTGTCACCGTAGCCCCGGGAGAGCGCGTCCAACAGAAGCCGTTTCTTTTGGGACCATAGAATCGGGCGAAGCACCGGCTTTCCGCGCTGGAGTCGGCAGGGAGTTTTCCTGAGCCGGGATCAACCGCAGGAATATACTGAATATTTTGGGGATTGAAATTTGAGGCTGGCGCAGAGATTGGACAAAAGGGAGTGTTTTGCAAAGGTCTCGAGATGTATGGAAGGAGGATCCAATGCTTATTGTCGGAGAACTGATCAACGCCAGTCGCGCCCCCATTTCCGAGGCGATGAAGGCTGAAAACGCGGGGGAGATTCAACAGGTGGCCCGGGAGCAACGCGAGAATGGAGCCGATTTCATCGATGTGAATGCGGGGACTTTTGTCGGAAAAGAAGAGGAGTACCTGAAATGGGCCGTCAGATCGGTTCAGGAGGCCGTTGACGCACCTTGCTGCATCGACAGCCCGGATCCAAAGGCGGTTGAAGGCGCTTTGTCTGTTCATAAGGGCGTTGCCATGATCAACTCCATATCCATGGAGAAAGGGCGCTATCAAGACCTTATTCCCGTGGTTTCCGGTACGGAATGCAAGGTCATCGCACTGTGTATGAGTGACAGCGGCATGCCGGAAACGTCTGATCAGCGGGTAGCGATTGCCGAGGAATTGATCAACAATTTGCAGAAGAACAACGTTCCGCTCGAAAACATTTACGTGGACCCGCTTGTTCAGCCGATATCTACGAATGACCGTTACGGCATGGAGTTCCTGGATGCCATTGAACGAATCATGAAGGGGTTTCCAGGTGTCCACACCATATGCGGCCTTTCCAATATTTCCTACGGGTTGCCCGAAAGAAAGCTGATGAATCAGGTGTTCGTGGTGATGGCGATCGCGAAGGGCCTCGATGGGGCGATCATCAATCCCCTGGACCGCAGAATGACCGCCAATATCCTGGTTGCCGAAGCGCTTGCAGGAAGGGACGAATATTGTGGAAGGTTTCTCGAGGCCTATCGGGAAAAGAAACTTGAATTCTGAAGGCAGACTTCACAAGGAATTCCTGAGAGAAGAAAAAAAGAGCCCGTTGACCGAAAGGAAGCGATAACCTGCAGGAGATCCAAGCATTTGCACAAACAAGGGTGGCCGGAGGGCCGGGCCGAAAAGACGGCTCTTCTACCCTTTGGATTCCGCCTGAAAGGAGGAATAGACATGTCCGAGGAATATCCGGAAGTCGTTAAAATCACGAAAACCTACTATGACAGCGAGGATGCCCACAACTTCTACTTCACTATTTGGGGCGGGGAGGATCTCCACCTCGGCATCTATGAGTCTGAGCACGATTCCATTTTCGAGGCCAGCCGAAGGACTGTGGATCGTATGGCTTCGCACTTGGGGAACCTGGACAAGAATGCCAAAGTGATCGATATCGGGGCCGGTTTCGGAGGCTCCGCTCGACACCTGGCCAGGACCTTTGGATGCCATGTGACGTGTCTGAACCTGAGTGAGACGGAAAACGAGCGGAATCGAAGAATGAGCAAGGAACAGGGCCTGGATCATCTCATTGACGTGGTGGATGGAAGTTTTGAGAAGATCCCTTACGGGGACGAAACCTTTGACATCGTGTGGTCCCAGGACGCGATTCTACACAGCAGCGACCGGAAGAAAGTCATGGAAGAGATTGCTCGTGTGTTGAAAAAAGGCGGTGAAGCCGTTTTCACGGATCCCATGATGGCGGATGACTGCCCTCAAGGTGTGTTGGGGCCGATCCTGGAAAGAATCCATCTGGATACATTGGGTTCTCCCTCCTTCTACCGAAAAACCGCAAAGGAAATGGGGCTCGAGGAAGTGGGATTCGAGGATCTCACTCCGCATTTGGCTGCCCACTATGCACGGGTTCTACAGGAGACGGAATCGCGGGAACATGAACTGGAGGGCAAGGTAAGCAAGGAATATATTGAGCGGATGAAGAGAGGGCTCCGTCATTGGGTGGATGGCGGAAGAAAAGGCCATCTGACCTGGGCCGTCTTCCATTTCAGGAAAGCATAGCCCGGTCGTTCCCGGGGCATCAAAAAGGACCGGAAGAGGGCAATGGACGGATTTCTTAACCCTCTCGCACTCAGGGGATTCAGGAGCTGGTATCCAGGTAACGATAGATCGGAAATTGATCACAGAGTTCCGAGACAATCCCCTTTGCCTTCCGGATGGTTTCCTCCGAGCGTGGGTTTTCGAGGACCTCCACGATGACACCAGAAATGGTTTGGATTTCTTTTTCTTTCATGCCGCGAGTGGTCAGTGCGGGCGTGCCCAACCGTAGACCGCTGGTGACTCTTGGACCCCTCCGGTCGAAAGGGATGGCGTTCTTATTGGCTACCAACCCCGCCTCGCCCAGCGCCCTTTCCGCTTCCAGGCCGGTGATGTTTTTCATCGTGAGGTCCAACAGCATCAGGTGATTGTCCGTCCCTCCCGAGACAAGATCAAACCCCGAGGCCATGAGCTTTTCTGCAAGGGCTTGGGCGTTGCGAATGACTTGTCTCTGATACTCGATGAATTCCGGACGCAGGGCCTCTCCAAAAGCCACCGCCTTTGCGGCGATGATGTGCATGAGAGGCCCGCCCTGCACTCCCGGGAAAACCCCCTTGTCAAGCTTGTCCCCGTATTCCTGCCGGGAAATAATCAGCCCTCCGCGGGGCCCCCGCAGGGTCTTATGGGTGGTTGTGGTGATGAAGTCTGACGCTCCCACAGGCGTGGGGTGGAGCCCGGCGGCGATCAATCCTGCAATGTGGGCGATGTCCGCCATGAAGTACGCATCTACTTCCTCGGCAATTTCCTTGAACCTCTGAAAGTCGATGATTCTCGGATACGCACTGGCGCCGGCGATGATAAGCCGGGGCCTGTGCTTCTTGGCGAGTTCCCTGACCTGATCGAAATCGATGGTTTGGGTTTCGGAGTTCACGCCGTAAGAGACGGCCTTATAAACCTTGCCTGACAAACTTACAGGGCTCCCATGTGTCAAATGACCCCCGTGGGAAAGGTCCATCCCCAACATCGTCTCGCCGGGCTTCAGAAAGCTCAGGTAAACCGCCGTGTTGGCCTGGGATCCGGAGTGTGGCTGTACATTGGTGTATTCCGCGGAAAAGAGGCGCTTCGCCCGTTCGACCGCCAGGGTCTCCACCACGTCCACCAGCTCACATCCTCCGTAGTAACGGGCGCCGGGATATCCTTCGGCATATTTGTTGGTCATCACATTGGCCTGGGCCTCGATAACGGCACGGCTGGCGTAATTTTCCGATGCAATCATGACGATGCCGGATCTCTCCCGGTCGATCTCCGCCTGGATCGCATCGTAGACTTCCGGATCCACGTCTTTGAGGGTGTGCTCTTCCAAAACGCTGCTCCTTGGTTCGATCATATATAATGGATTACCGCTTTCCCGGCCGACCTTCCTTCCCGTTCGAGAAAAAGGACATGCAGACCTCTGCACCGAATGGATCAGTATAGGAGATGGGGACCCGGGTGTCAATCGGGCGTCTGCCCGAGGCAGGGTGCTTTTGTTCTTGAACAAAAAAATAAATAGATCATGTAGTTACATATAG
>CAYVUX010000268.1:0-3494 GCA_964455075.1 uncultured Desulfobacteraceae bacterium
AACTCGCGGACCCGGACGATCCGCAACTCCTCCAGGAGAATACGTTGACGAATCCGTCCCACGCCCGGAACCATATACACCTTCAACGGCGCCATGAAAGCGGCTTCCCTGCCGTGATTTACGTCCAGGATGCCCTCGGAAGGAAGGATCCGGGACGCGATGCTGGAAACCATCTTGTTTCCCGCCACCCCCAAGGTTCCGGCGAGGTCAAGCCGATCCTTGATCTCTCGCCTGAGGCGCTCGGCTGCGTCCCTGGCCCCGCCCCAGAGACGGTCGGTCCCTGTGAGATCCAGATAAATGTGTCCGGCCCGTGCGGGCTCCCAGAGGGGCGTATAAAAGGACGCCAAGCGGGTCAACGCGCAAAACGCCTTCTCCGTCGGCTCCGGGTCGGGAGGGAGGACCCACAGTTCCGGGCACCGTTTCCTGGCCTTTGAAAGAGGCATTCCCTTGAAGACCCCCTCCCGGCGAGCCTCCGGGGACGCCGACAAGATGAGAGAACGGGCCGATCGGGGCAGGGCCACGGCCACGGGACGGGCCCTGAGTTCCGGCCGGCATGCCCGGGCCACGGCGACGGGAAAAGAAGGGATGTGGAGATGTATGATATGGCGATACAAAGCGGGGCCCTTATCTCCTAATCCTTTCGGGCGGGCGGGCAAAGGTCTCATTACGCATAATGCCTTATTACGCCCACGACTTTTCCTTCAATCCGGAGTTCCCCCTCATGGATCCGGATGGATTCCATCCCTGCATGGGCCGGCCGGAGTTCTATGGAATCCCCTTTCCGGTAGTACTTCTTGACGGTGGCCTCGTTGTTGATCAGGGCCACCACGGTCTCCCCGGTTTCCGCCATACGTTGCTTCCGCACCACGACGAGATCCCCGTCCAGTATTCCATCCTCCACCATGGAATCCCCGCTTACCCGGAGTACAAAACGGTCCCCTTTCCCGAGCATGGAAGGAGGGACTTCCACGGCCCTCACATCTTCCACCGCTTCAATGGGCTTTCCCGCTGCCACCGTCCCCAGAAGAGGAAGCTCGGCCCGCCTGGTCTCCACCGGGCTGATCACTTCGACGGCCCGCTTGCGGTTCTTTTCTTCGGGAAGCCGGATGTATCCCTTCCTCTCCAGGATCTTGAGATAGGTGGTCACGGTGTTGTAAGATCGAAACCCGAACTCGGTGCAGATCTCTTGAAAACTGGGGGCTCCTCCCCATTCGTCCTTGTAACGGGAGATGTACGCCAACACGGCCTGCTGTTTGCCTGTGAGCTTCATGTTCACCTCCTTAGCGAGACCTTTGCAAAACGCTCGTCGGAACCCCTGTTTACATGCGAACTTATACTGTAAATTTTATTGTAAGTCAATAGGGAATAAAAAAATGCGAGGCGATTTTCGGGATGAGCGGGGATCCGGCCCTCCATGGGCGTTCCGAACGCCTTTTGAAATGCCGGCCCGCTTGACCTTGCTCCGGCTTCCCGGTGAAGGATCTATTTGACATAAGGGAGAAAAAACGGCATAGATTTTCCTCAGGGTCTTCCCGGAAGGCCACAGAGGCTCACATTTCAGGGTTGCTGAAGGGACCTCCCGGAGATGCAGCCCCGGATCGACCGGATCAAAATGATCCTTGCGGAACAAGCCGGAACGAAAACCGCCCCACGGAGAAACCAATATGAAACTTGCCGTCATGTCGGATATACACGGCAATCTGGAAGCCCTGGAGGCCGTGCTCTCGGATATGGACCGCCTGGATCCGGATCAGGTCGTGAGCCTCGGCGACAACATAGGCTATGGGCCCGACCCCGAAGCCGTCATGGAGTGCCTTCGGACTCGGGACATTCCCTCTATCATAGGAAACCATGAACTGGCCCTCATAGACAGCAAAAGCCTTGATCTTTTCAATCCACTGGCCCGGGATTCCCTCCTGCAAACCAAGGCCCTTCTCTCGGAGAAATCTCTGGAGGCCATTCCCAAGCTCCCCTTCAGCATGACGCTCGCCGGATGCCTGCTCGTCCACGGCGTACCGCCTTCCGACGTGAACACCTACCTTTTTGATCTTTCCTTTGTCCAGCTTCAGAGAATCATTCAAAGTATGGAGAAGGACATCTGCATGGTCGGGCACACCCACGAGCTGGCGCTGCTGACCTGTTCACAGGGGAAACTTCATGTGGATCCCCTCAAGATGGGCGTCCACTCCGTGGAGGAAGACACAAAGGTGCTGGTCAATGTGGGGAGCGTGGGGCAGCCGCGCGACGAGAACAACCACGCCAAGTATGTGGTCTGGGATTCGGAATCCCGGACTCTGGAGGTGCGGTTCATACCCTACGACATCCGAAAGACCGTGGAAAAGATCCTTGCGTTCGGCTTCCCCAAGATCAACGCGGACAGGCTCTGGTAGACCGGCTCGCCTCAAGCTCGAACAATGCGAAGGGTTGTCAGGGACTTGTGAACGCGATCGAATCCGAACGCGGCGGGTTATGGAAGGTCCAGGCCGAAAAACCGGGAAGCGCTCCTGTGGAGAATCCATTCCAAACCGTCCCGGGACAACCCCGAGGCTCTGAGCCGTTTGAGCTCCCGGTCCCACGCATAAGGAATGTTCGGGAAATCGGATCCGTACATGACGCGTTCGATCCGGTAGCTCCCGAGCGCGACAGGTTCCTCCACCGGGAAATAATCGGCCAGGATCATGGTGGTATCCAGCCACAGGGTATCGTACTCTTCGATCAGCCTCCTGTAGGCCGAAATTTCGTCAAACCCCAAATGGGGGACGCAGATTCTGAGCCCGGGAAACCTTTGAAGCACCTGTTCCACCTTTTCGGCCCCGCAGATCTTGTGAGGATCGCACAGGTACGCGGGGCTCTTGGGCTCGCGACCTGCATGGATCACCATGGGCTTGTGCTCCATTTCACACAGGCTGTAGACGGGGTCCATTTCCCTGCCGTTCATGTCAAAGCACTGGACATGGGCGTGCAGTTTGACCCCCTTGAGGCCTTCATCAAAGGCTTCCCGGAGGATGTCCGCGGCGTCCTTCTCGCCGGGAAAGACCGTCGCGAGACCCGTTACGCTTCCGGGAAACTCCCGGCACTTCTCCGCCATGTACCGATTGAGCATGCGCGATATGCCGGGCTTGTGCGCGTATTGAAGCGCAATCACATGCCGGACGCCGCGGGAAAGGAGATGATTGAGGACGTCGGAAGTACGCATCCGGTACCGGATGGGCCAGGCGTGTTCGTCAAACCACGACCAGACCGCGGAAAAGACGCTCCCGGGGAAGACGTGCACATGGGCGTCCACCACCGGGGGAAGCCCGGCCGGCACGCTCCTTCCTTCCTCATCTTCGATTCCCGGAAGATCCGCCCGCAGCATGGCCGGAGGATCCCCCGAATCGTTCGCCGAATTTCCATCTCCTGGCTTTGCCGCCATAGACACCGTTCTCTATATGACAAACGAGGTGATCCACAAGTAAGAGGACCCGAGGCCGGAGGACCCGGACGGAACCACC
>CAYVUX010000268.1:3504-5483 GCA_964455075.1 uncultured Desulfobacteraceae bacterium
TGGCGCCCAGATAATAGGTCCCCGAGGGGAACGCGGAGACCGGGAGGCCCGCGAAGAGCATCCGGCCGACCCGGTGCACGATACCGGGTTTCCAGGGGACGAGGCCGGAAGAAAGGGGCGTGGACTTGTGCTTCTGCACCCGAATGTCCAGGACGCGGAATGCCGGATCCTTTCCGAGATTGCTCTTGTATTAGGTAGCATATCCGGGGAAGAAAATCCAATGTTCATACCCGGTGCCGACCCGATCTTCTATCCGCTCCACCCGGGGACGCCCCGGGCGGAACAGCCGAATCCGCAAGCAGCTGCTTCAGGTCTCGCAGAAAGCCCGGTTGCATGTTCCGGGGCCGTTCCGTCCTCACGATATATTGACACCCCGAGAAGTTGGATGATAGAGGAAAGGGCGTAGCGCATATGGGCGAAGACGGTAGAAGGCATTTCGTTGGCACACCTTACCCCGGGGGCCCCTCCCTTCCTATTCCGGCAATGATACATGAGTTCTGCGTCATTGCGCCTTCTTTCTTTATTGGGCACCCGAAGGATGGGGAGGAATTTCCCTCCCTTCGTTGTCATGGTCCATTTGTCATTCCTGTGTAAGATTCTTTCGCGGCCGGTGTCTTATTATACCAAGGAGAATGGCTGAAGATGAGTAGTTCGAAAGGGATCCTCATGATCATGACACGCTTTGGATTATTCATCAAAAGGCATTTCGGGGCGCCCTGTTCTCTCAAAGAGAAGGAGCCCTCCGGCCGTTTTTTTGTTCACCCCATTGATCCACGAAAGGAGATCGCCATGAAACGAATGACGTATGTTGCCGTACCCGCCCTGTTGGTCCTGCTGGTTTTTTCGCTCGGAGGGAGCGCCGTTTGGGGCGACACCGTTGAACCGCCCGATGACCTGATCGTAGGACCCATAAAACCCCCTGTCGGCCCGTTCCTTCCAAAAGATCCGTGTACGTTCGCTTTGCTCACTCTGCAATTGGACAGGACAAACATTACCAGCTCAGAATACCTTTCGGATGGAGACTCCTTTATGCGAACCTATACCTATGCTCTCCTGGCTGAAGGGGAAACCGTAGGATATCTGAAGGTCGATTACAATAGAATGCAAGTCAGCACCGAAGGCGACGACCGCAATTTCATCACAGCCGAGGACACGTTCTATTTCACCGACAGTATGGTGCTCTTTGGAAAGAGGTTCTTCGACGGTCCAGTAGCTGGAAGTGCTTACAGGGGGGGCGGTGTCATCCAAAACATCATGACCACGGGCCATGAAGTGCTCAATTTGAACCTGAAATACGTGTTTGACTACGAAGATGAAGAGGTCTGCTTCTTTACCTACTAGAGAATGCCCCCGCCCGCTTGCCGAGGCGGGCGGGGTTTTCCTTTTCTGCGTTCCCCCTGTATTCGCTGCGATCCGAGTCCTTGAAGGACACCTTTCCGTGTGATGGAAGGATCACCGCTCCTTCCAAACCGGGTCCCGCTTGTCCAGGAAGGCCCGCAGGCCCTCGCCGGCGTCCTCGGCCGTACAGAGGCGGGCAAAGGCTTCGTTCATGTATTCAAACTGCTTGTGGTAGTCCATATCCCCTGCGGCGTAAAACGCCTTCTTGCTCAACTGGACGGCCACAGGGCTCTTTTTTGCCAGCTTGGCCGCCCACTTTCGGGCCTCGGACTCCAATTCCGCGGCCGGCGTGACCCTGTTGACGAGTCCCATCTCAAGCGCCTTCTCCGCGGGGATGAGCTCTCCAAAAAGCAAGAGCTCCAGGGCGCGCTTCCGCCCCACCGAGCGGGAGACGGGGATCACGGGGCCGATGCAGTTGAGCCCCACGTTGATGGCGGTCAGACCCAGTCGTGCGTCGTCGGCCGCAATGGCCAGGTCCGCGGCCGCGACCAGCCCGGCCCCGTTTGCGGCCGCAACGCCGTGAACCTGGGCGATCACCGGCTTGCTCATCCGGCTGATGGATATAAGAGGGGCCTCCATAC
>CAYVUX010000269.1:0-5472 GCA_964455075.1 uncultured Desulfobacteraceae bacterium
ATCTCACGAAAGAGCAGCGTGATTACCTGGAGACGCTCAATACCTCGTCGGATTACCTTCTCAATCTCATTAATGACATCCTGGACCTTTCCAGGATCGAGGCCGGCCGGCTTGAGCTGGAAGAAATCGACTTCGACCTGCGAACCACGCTCGAAGGGGCGGCCCGGGCGCTCTCGCCCAAGGCCCATGAAAAGGGCCTGGAACTGATCTGCCATATCGCACCCGATGTCCCTACCGCCCTTGCGGGAGATCCTGGCAGGCTTCGCCAGGTTATCCTCAATTTTACCGGCAATGCGATTAAATTCACCGAAAAGGGGCAGGTGGTCATTGGGGCAAAGACTGAAAAAGAGGAGGAAACATCCACGACCTTGCATTTCACGGTTGCCGATACGGGCATCGGCATCCCCCCTGACAAGCTGGAGGATATCTTCGAGAGTTTCAGGCAGGTGGACAGCTCCGTCACCCGGCGATACGGCGGGACGGGCCTGGGCTTGACCATATCTAAGCAGATCGTTCGGATGATGAACGGCAGGGTTTGGGTGGAAAGCGAACCTGGAAAGGGGAGCGTCTTTCATTTTACAGTCCCCTTTGCCCTCAGCCGGGCCGAAATCCGCAAACCCGCATCTCCTGATGCCATCGACATTGCCGGCATCCGTGCGCTCATCGTGGATGACAATGCCCTCAATCGACAAATATACAGAGAAATGCTCTCCAAATGGGGGCTCATCCATGGCGAGGCACGGGACGGAGAAGGCGCCCTCGAAGAGCTAAAGCGGGCAGTTGAATCGGGAGACCTCTACCGTCTCATGCTGTTGGACCTCCAGATGCCCGGGATGGACGGGTTTGAACTTGCGGAAAAGGTCATGGAGAGTCCCTATGGAGCGGGCCTGGAGATTATCGTGTTGACTTCCGCAGGGCAACCGGGAGATGCGGAACGATGCAGGAAAATGGGTATCTCAGGCTACCTGCAGAAGCCGGCCAGAATGGCGGAGCTCTTCGATACCATTTTGATGGTTCTCGGGCGTCCAGGTGATGAGCCGCCTTCCCTGGTAACCCGTCACAGGGTTCAGGATGCCCGCAAGAGATTCCATATCCTCCTGGCTGAAGACAATCCCATCAACCGAAAAGTGGCCTTCGAAGTATTGAAAAAAAGGGGCCACCGGGTAACCATGGTCGCAAACGGCCTTGAAGCCTTGAGGGCATTTGAACGCGAGCCCTTTGATTTGATTCTCATGGATGTCCAGATGCCGGAGATGGACGGGTTTGCCGCAACCAGGGAAATCCGCAAATTGGAGGCGAGCCCTGGGTCTTCAATCGCCGATCGCCGATCGGCGATCCCCATCGTGGCCATGACGGCCCATGCCCTGAAAGGGGATCGTGAAAGATGCCTCGAGGCCGGAATGGACGACTACGTGTCCAAGCCGGTCAAGGCGGAGGTCCTTTACCGGGTCATCGAGAACCTGGTAAGCAGCAGGGAAAAGGACGATGATGTTCGTGCTACGGCGCTCCATCCCCCCCCGGAACCGCCGGAGGACAGGGCTGTTTTCGACCTCTCCGCGGCCCTGGAGGCGGTGGCTGGAGACCGGACGCTCTTCCTGGAAATCGCCCAGCTTTTTCTGAACGAGCTTCCCCAGGCCGTGAGCGACATCCGGGGGGCGGTCTCGGGCGGCGACGCCTCTCGCCTGGAGCAGGGAGCCCACAAGCTGAAGGGGTCCCTGGCGATTATCGGCGCCAAACGGGCCTTTGATGCGGCCTATGGTCTGGAGGTCCTCGGCAGGGAAGGAAAGATCCAGGAGGGCGAACATGGAGTGGATCTCCTCTTGAAGGAGCTTCAAGACCTGGAGTCCGCCCTGCGGATCGCCCTCAAGGAGGTTGAAGCATGAAGGTCCTGATCGTTGAAGACGATCCCGTCTCCATGAGGGTGTTGGAGGCCTTTCTTGAGGATTTGGGATACGAGGTCGTGACCGCCCGAAACGGAAACCAGGCATGGGAGTTGCTTCAGGAATCGGATGCGCCGAGTATCGTTATTTCGGACTGGATGATGCCCGACATGGACGGGCTTGAATTATGCTCCCGGATACGTGGCAAGGAGGGATCGGGATACATCTATTTTATCATCGTGACCGCAAAGACGAAAAAAGAGGACCTGATTCTGGGAATGGAGGCCGGAGCGGATGATTACCTTACCAAGCCTTTCAACCATGATGAGCTGAGATACCGGATCAGGGTGGGCCGGAGAATCATTGATCTGGAACGGCGCATCCTGCAGCTGGCCAACACGGATCCGTTGACGGGCAAATTGAACAGAAGGGCCTTTATGGAGAGGTTGAAGGCGGAGATTGAGCGGGCCGCACGGGAGAATGCCCCTCTGTCCCTTATCATGGCGGACATCGACCACTTCAAGAGGGTCAATGACGAGTACGGCCACCAGGCGGGGGACCGGGTGCTTCAGGAATTCAGCCGCCGGTTGATGAAACCGGCCAGGCCCTATGACTTCCTGGGCCGCTACGGCGGGGAAGAGTTCATCGCCTGTCTCCCCAATACCAATGAAGAGCAGGCACGATCGATCGCGGAGAGACTGCGACGCGGTGTAGAGGAAACGGCGATCTCCCGGTCGGATGGTGCGAACATCCCGATCACTGCCAGTTTCGGCACAGCCTCATACAGGGCGGGGGCCGGAAACGATGATGTGGATCGACTCATAAAAAGGACCGATGATGCCCTTTACAAGGCAAAACGCGAGGGAAGGAATCGCGTGTGTGCATGGCACGATGGGGAGTCCTGAGAAATAAATGTTTAAGGAAATGTTGCAAGTCCGTAACGTATGGTTTATTTATCAGAAGATGAATGGAGAAGAGCGGCACCTGAAGTCCTCTTCAGGAACTCAACACGCTGTCCCCTCAATACTGCTAATGGGCTATCATCCATGAATACATCCGACACACCCATACGCACCCCCCAACAAAGGATGCGGATGGGGGAAATCCTGGTAAAATCAGGGCTCATCGACAACGAAACCCTCGCCAAGGCCCTTGAAATCCAGAAATCCCAGAAAAGGCGCCTGGGCCAGATCCTCGTGGATATGGGGGTAGCTGATCAGTTGGTCATTGCCAAAACCCTCGCGAGGCAGTTGAAGATACCGTATGGCCGCCTTGAGAACAAAAAAATAGCCAGAGAGGTGATCGAGCTGGTATCGCCCCAGCTTGCCGAAAATCATCTGGTTATCCCTATCAAAAAAACAGAAAAACGCCTCCTTGTCGCCATGGCAGACCCCCTGGATCTGGACGCCCTGAACGACCTTCGCTTTTTTACCCAGTTATCCATAGATGTGGCGGTTGTCCCTCAAGAAGACATATTGGATGCCATTGAAAGACACTACCCGAAGGTGGATCTTAAAAGAGACCTGGATTCCGGCCTGACCATATTCGGGGAAATAGAAATTATCCGGGAAAAAGATCCGGATGAGAAGGAGGCCCAAGAACTTCTTTCCCTTACAGAAAAACCTCCCATTGTCCGATTCACGAATTCAATCCTTGCCGATGCCATCAAACAGAAAGCAAGCGATATCCATATTGAACCGCAGAAGGCGGCTATTTTGATTCGGTATCGGGTGGACGGCATACTCAAAGAAATCATGCGGGCGGAAAAGCATATTCATGCGGGGGTCGTTTCCAGGATCAAGATCGTATCGAACCTGGATATTACCATCAAACGGAAACCCCAGGATGGGAAGGCCCAGGTAAGATATGGGGGCAAGACGTTTGACCTCAGAGTCTCCACACTCCCCACATCATACGGTGAAAAGGTGACGATCCGCATTCTGGATCCCGCTACAGCGGCCTTGAACCCCGAAGATCTCGGTTTTTCAGAGAGCGATCTGAAAAACCTTTTGGAGGCCATTCACAGACCCCAGGGGATCATCCTGGTGACCGGGCCTACCGGGAGCGGAAAATCGTCAACGCTCTATGCCTGTCTCAACAGGCTCAAATCCCCGGAAGTCAACATCGTGACCGTTGAGGATCCGGTTGAATATGCTGTGGCGGGAATCAATCAGGTTCAAATCAACCCGGTCGCCGGGATCACCTTTGCCGGGGGGTTGAGATCCATCCTCAGACAGGATCCGGATATCGTCATGGTGGGCGAAATAAGAGACGGCGAGACTGCCATTACAGCATTTCAGGCCGCACAGACAGGGCATCTGGTCCTCTCAACGCTCCACACGAATGATGCCCCTTCTGCGGTCATAAGGTTAATGGACCTGAAAATCGATCCCTTTCTGGTCTCTGCATCGCTGATTGCCGTCATCGGCCAACGGCTCGTCAGGAAGGTATGCCAGGAATGCAAAGCGCCCGAGTCGTTGCCCCCCGAGCAGATGGAAGCGATCCGCCCGTATATGGGCCATGACTCATTGGGCGCCTTCTGGAGGGGAATCGGGTGCGAGGCATGCCAGTTTAGCGGATATTCAGGGCGCTTGGGCCTGTTTGAGGTTTTGATGATAATACCTTCTCTCCGGCGAAAAATCTCTACGCATCTCTCGGCTGTGGAGTTGAAGGAGGCGGCAGAGGCTGAAGGATTCCGGACCATAACAATGGACGGAATAACAAAGGCCATGCAGGGGCTCACGACCATTGACGAAGTGTTTCGCGTGGCCCCCCCTGAGGCAAAGCGATCGGTGACGGCGCCTTTCGTTGAGACCGCTATGGAGGAAGAAAGTGCACCGGAAGAACCCTATTTCGCAGAACCAGCGCCTGCCGTAGTGAGTGCCAGCCCGAAGCGGATCCTCGTTGTCGATGACAATGCGGTCATTCGTAAAATGCTCAGCCATCAGTTGGAGGCGGAAGGCTATCTGGTTGTCACCGCGGAAAATGGGCTGGAGGCCCTTAAAATAGTAGCCAAAGATAAGCCGGATCTCATTTTGTCGGACTTCCTGATGCCGGAGATGAACGGGCTTACCTTGATAAAAAAACTGAAGTCTCAGTTGGCCACGCGGTTTATCCCTGTGATCATGCTCACAGCCAAAGATGAGGTGGAATCCGAGGTAGAGGTCATTGACGCAGGGGCTGACGACTACCTGACCAAACCGGTGGCTCCGAAGCGGTTGCTGGCGAGGGTCAACCGACTCCTAAACAAATAGACGCATCACCTGTCCAACACCGCCCGGCTGGCGAGGCGCCGCAGCGACCCCGGGTCTCGAACGAATCACACCATTCCGCACCTCAAGATGACCGGGGCGCTCAGGACCTTTGGCAGAACGGCCATTCTTGACAATGAGCTGATCAAACTCTTCTGCGACCTTTGAGCATCTCATCCTCTTTGACCAAGAAACCCTGTCATTAGGCCTGCAAAAAGGAACCTTTTCGCCGGAGGACGATATGGATCTCACGAAATTGCTGACGTTTCTATCAAGACATTCGAAGTCAGAAACAGGAATTATGGAAAAACGCGTGATAGGAACTTGCTTTTTGGCGGGAA
>CAYVUX010000270.1:0-5456 GCA_964455075.1 uncultured Desulfobacteraceae bacterium
CCGCCGTGACGGGATATCCCAAGACGTTCCTTTCGTAAATCCCGATCAGGGCGTCCATCAGGGCGGCGTTCCTGGTAAGATCGGGCTCAAGGCTAAGGCGGTCCGCGTCGTGGGCGCCCTCGAGGAAGTTTTCGAACACCTCCCTTCCGAACGAGAGCGTGAGAAGGGTGCCCCCCACTGCACTGGAAGAGGAGTACCGTCCCCCAATAAAATCATCAATGAAAAAGACGTCCATAAACCCCTCTTCACGGGCAAGAGGGCTGTCTTCCCCCGTCACGGCCACCATGTGCTTGCGGGAGTCGAGGCCGTCTACGCCGGAGCCCGCCATCTTCTCCCGGACGAAGGCCGCATTGGTGAGCGTTTCCTGGGTCGTCCCGCTCTTGCTGACGAGAACAAACAAGGTCGCCTCGAGGTCCAACCGATTAAGGACATCGTTCGGATCGTCCGGGTCCACGTTGGAGATGAACCGCGCTTCCATTCTCGGACCGTCGTGTTCTTCTCTTACAAAACGTTCAAGAGCCAGGTAGAGGGCGCGAGGGCCCAGGTCGGAACCGCCGATTCCCACCTGGACCACATACATGAAGGGTTTGCCCGTAGAACCGCGAACCTCCCCCGCGTGGACCTTTTCGGCAAAGGCGGAAATCCTTTCCTGCTGTTCCACATAGAAGCGGCGAAGGTTCTTCCCGCCCGCGAGAACCTCCTTTCCCAATTGACCCCGGCAGAGGTGGTGCAGGACCATCCTCTGCTCGCCCGTATTCATGACGGCTCCGTTGACGAGCGCCCTGTATTTGTCCACGAGTTGCTGCTCAAAGGCAAGCTCCTGGAGCAGGCCGACAATGCCCCCGTTTACGGGCTTTGCCGCGTAATTGTAAACGAGCCCACCCCCGGCGGGAATCGAACAGGAGACAACGCGCTCGGGTTCAAGAAGGTCTCTCAGCCTCGGCCTTGGACGGAAGCCTTTAAGTTTCCTGAAAGATTCCGTGCCGTCCAGATCGTGGTATTCAAGAGAAGGCATGGGCGTTTTTCCTCATTTTCAAAGGTCTCAATAGATAGTTCTCCCTTGCGCGGGAACAAAAAACTCCTTTTTCACCGTTCCCGGGGGCGTTTCCCGGGTCCCGGACGCCTATCGCCCGGGCCTACTTGGGAGTTTCAGGGGAAGACAATGTTTCCGCCCAAAGCCGGGCAAGGGCCTGCGCCCGTCCCCTTCTTACGAAAGAACGGATTTCGAGTTCCAGATCCTGTTCTCCTCCGTCCTGGTCTGTGTAGCCGAGGATCAGCATGTATCCCACCGAACTGTAATACTTCCGTTCTTCGACGGATGCCCGGCGGATGTTCGCCGCGGGCACCGAAACCGAGATATCGTAGCGCGGAGCTTTGCCCTTGGCGCGAAAATGAAACGCCTCGCCGGTGAGTTCGATGACGCCTTTCTGGAGGTGGCTCGGCATAGGCAGGGAGCCTCCATGGTAGAGCACTCTGGACTTCATCTTTTTCATGCTTCCGTCTCGAGATGGAATTTTCTTCGGTGTTGCCGAACGCCGATCCGGGGCGTGAGGCCGGACTTCTACCAACGCCTTACCATGCTGTAGAATTGAAGATTCATGCTCAGGTAAAAGAGCGGATGGACCCTCGGCGCTTTCAGGATTCTACGATATATGGACCGCGGTGAAAAGATTCTTTTCCAGACGCATCGGACGCCCCGTTCCAATTCGGATACGGACATGCCCAGGGGCCGGTAGACGCAGTGCATGGTGTCGTATTTCTCCCAGTCGCGGGTGAGGATGCGTCCTTCTCGCTCCATCTGGCCGAAAAGGCGGGTTCCCGGATAGGGTGTCCGGATAAAAACGAGGGCCCAGTCCAGGCGGTTTTCTTCGATGAATTGATATATTTCGTCGAAGATGGACGAATCCTCTCCGTCGAAGCCCACAACGAAGGTCCCCATAATGCCGATACCCCGGGAGCGGATGCGTTCGACAGCCCGGGCGTAGTCGTAGCCCCCGGCAAAGGGTTTCTTCATCAGCCGGAGGTTTTCCGGAGAGAGGGACTCGAACCCGATATTGACCGCGATGCACCCGCTTTGACTCATGAGGTCCAGGAAATCGTCGTCCCTTGCGATGTCCACGGTGGTGTGGGCCCACCAGCGCACATCCATAGTTTCGAGCGCTTCCATGAGCCGCCTCGAGTAATCGGCGTCCGCGGCAAAGTTGCTGTCTATGAAGTAGATGAGCCTTTTCTCCAAAAAGTAGGGGAGATCCACACCGAGACGTGACGCGGCGCGGCTGATGCGATGACGAAAGCCGTGGCCGAAGATGGACCTGAGCTCGGAGATGACCTCATCCAGGGGACGCTTTCTGTAACGGTGACCAAAAAACTCCGAGACCTCGCAGAAATCGCACTGGTGAGGACAGCCCCGGGTTGTCTCGATCATGGTCAAGGGGAGGTAGAATTTCGGATTCAGCAGGTCTCTTCTCGGCCACACGAGTTCTTTCAGGGAATGATGAGCTCCGCTGGGATAGATCCGCCGGAGCCGGTTTTCTTCCACATCGGACAAGACCGTCGGCCAGACGAATTCCCCTTCCCCCACCACCACGGAGTCCACGTGTTCCAGCGCTTCTTCGGGAAGGGTGGATGCGTGGACGCCTCCCATCACAGTGGGAACACCCCGCTTCCTGAATTCCGCTGCAATGGCATAGGCCCGGGGCGCAACAGGTGTTTGGGCCGTCAGCACCACGAGTTGGGCTGGGATGTCGAAATCCAGAACCTGATGTTCTTCATCAAAGAGTTCAACGTCATAGTGCGCCGGGGTCGCGGCCGCCAGATAAGGCAGGTTTAGAAAAGCCATTTCGAAAACGAACCTCTCCCCCGGCTCGCGTTTCCTCGCCGGCGATATCATCAGGATCTTCCTCTTGCTGTCCATGTTCCAGCATTTCCCCTTCACGCCCTATTTCCCGAGCGCCGTTTTCCGGAGAGCATGCTCTCCCCGGCGTGAACAATATCCGGGTCCTTCCGGGGGACAGACTATCTCGCCAGCATGGTCTCCGCGCACAGCCGGCCGGATGTGACGACCCCCGCAATCCCCCCGCCGGGCATGGTCCAGTGTCCGGCAAGATGGAGACCCGATATGGGCGTTTTCAGGTTCAGGCGCCTGATCCCCGACTGGGAGGGGGTCTGCGCCCACCCGTACGCGCTTCCCCATGGGTTTCCCGTCACAGAGGCGAGCTGCTCCGGACCCAGATCAAAGAGAAAGGACAGACGCCCCATCAGTTGAGGAAACCGGTGGCTGACCGCGCCTTCAAGGGCCCGCCGGCAGGAGAGGCGCCGGCTCTTTCCCAGGATGGTGCGCGGCGGGCAAGGTGAACTGAGACAAAAGCAGTGAGAACCATGCGGGGAGGCCGTGGAATCCACCATGGACGGGATCAGAACGTAATATGCTCCGGCGCTCAACGGATGCCCCCAAGACCCCAGGGGCTCTCGGATTTCCATGTTCGGAAAAAGGCCTTCCACGGCCTGAGAGGGCACCCGGTAGTAGGCAATGTAGTAGGACCCCGTAAGCTCCATGGCGGCCAGCCTTTGCCGGTATCGATGCGGGAGGAATTCAGGTTGTTCCAGGGATTGATCGAGAGCCGGCAAAACCGCCGACCCCAGGGCCACCAGGTCCGCGCGGTAGCAGCGGCCGTCTTGTGTCCTGACCCCGCGGACGGCGCCTCGTTCAACGACGATGGAGGTCACTTTGGAACGTCTTTTGACGGCGCCGCCGCGGCTTTCCACGGCCCGGGCAAGAAGCCTGCCGAGCCTTCCAACGCCGCCCTTCACGACCCAGGCCCCTTGCTCGAAGCTCATTTCCGCGCATGCGAATCCCACCAGAGAAAGCCTTTCCGGAGGAAGCATGCAATAGCCGGCCCGGGCCGCCACCAGATCTTGGAGCTTCCTCGGAAGCCCCAGGCTGTCGAGGAATTCACGTACGGTGCTGTTTCCGTATCTGGCGAGGAGCGGAAAAGCCCTCGAGAATTCAAAAGCCGCCTTCCCGGATTCAGACCTCCCGATCCGCTCCAGTTCCTCATAGATTCCGGACCAGACGCGGCGGCACTCCAGCATGGCCTCGCGGCAGCCCGGAAATCTCCGGGCAAGGATGTCGACGGAGTCCACCGCGGTACCTGTCTGCAACCAGGGGTCTTCGGGATCCCCAAGGTAATACGCGCGGGCCGGCTCGCACGACAAGAACTCGAGATCGTGTTCCGGATGAATTTCCTCGACGATGTTGGAGATGACACCGCCCCGGTGACAACCCCCCAACGCCTGGACGGCGATGTCAAAGCGGTGGCCGCGCTTGGTATAGCTTACTGCGTATCCACCGACACGTTGATTTTTTTCGAGTACCAACACCCGCAGTCCGGCCTTTGCGAGAAAGGCCGCGCAGGTAAGACCGCCAAGGCCCGCGCCGATGACGATCGCATCCGCCTTTTCACCGGTCATGGCTCGTCCGCCCTCCCTTCCCCTGCCGGCTTTGGCGGCGGACGGAGGTGGCTGCAAGGACGCCGCCCCGCGCACTGGTGAGCACCACGCCCAGAGGCGGAGGAGAAGGCGACCGATCGAGAAGGAACGCCGCCAGGCCGAGTCCTCCGGCGATGCCCGACTCTCCGACGAGGGCCCGGAAGGCAAGGGGCCGGAGAAGAATCCTCTTGAGCGCGGATTTCACGGCGGGGATCGCGTCCGTGGTGACGCGTTCAATCTCCGGTATTCCGTTCTGCGGTGTGACGAGGAGCATCTCCCCCTCTTCGCTCCGAAGTCCATCCATGCACCGGGTGGCGGTTTGCACCAGGAGGTCGTTGCGGAGAGAGAAGTCTAGGGGTCCGCATGCGACGTCCTGGACCGTCTTCCATCCCGCCAGGCTGCCGTAGATGCTTGCCCCCCGCTCTTCCGCGGTCCGACGGGATTCCACCACCATGCTCACAGCTCCTTCTCCCAGGGTCAGCCCGCTGCGGCCTCCGTCTTCCAGGAGCCCCAGGGCGTGATGAATGGCTACGATGGATTCGCTCAACTCTTCCGCGGCGCTTACAAGGATTCTCAGGGCCTTTCCCCCGGCCACGGCATTTGCCGCCCAATGAAGCGCGGACTCCCAGGAAGCCTCGTCTCCCACAAAAACCCAGAGTGCCCCCCCCAGTCCCAGGGCCTGAGCCACGATCGCGGGTGGAGCATTGGTCACGGACATGTTGAACTCGTTGGGTGAGGCAAATCGGGGGCCTTCCTCCAGGAGCTGCGAGTAGTAGCGGTGGACGTTTCCCGAGCATCCGAAGGCCGACCCGTAGCTCATGGGGGTTTCCGCCTCCTCTGCCGGATCGAGGCCTGCGTCCGAAAGGGCCTCGGTGAGAGAAGCAAAAAGGAAAGAAGCCTGGCGGTTCATCCTCCTGCGAATTCCGGCGGGGACCCTCTCTCGAACCGCGTCCATGTCCACGACGCCC
>CAYVUX010000271.1:0-5450 GCA_964455075.1 uncultured Desulfobacteraceae bacterium
ACAACGAAATGACCGTCAGGGGCGTGCTGTCCGGGCGCATGAAAAAACACCGGATTCGCGTCATGCCTGGAGACCGGGTTCGAATCAGCGTATCTCCTTACGACACCAGCCACGGACTGGTTACCTATCGTTTCTGAGCCTTCAATCCCTTTCACACAGTTCCACCAGTACCCCGTTGGTCTCCTTCGGATGGATGAAAGCGATCCTGGCTCCCCCGGCCCCGTTGCGGGGCTCCTGGTCGATCATCCGGACCCCTTTGTCCTTGAGTTCCTTTAGCGCGTCGTCAATGCGTTCCACCCGAAATGCAATGTGTTGAACCCCTTCTCCCCGGGCCTCAATGTACTTTGAAACCGGCCCGTCTTCATGGGTGGACTCGAGCAGTTCCACTTCGCTGTCGGTAATGGGGAGGAACGCCACGTTCACTTTCTGCTCCGCCACGTTCTCCACGTCTTCTATTTTCAGGCCCAGAATTTCCGTGTAGAACTTCCCTGCTTCGGCTATGCTCTTGACCGCAATGCCGATGTGATCGATATGCTTGATTTTCATGACACCTCCTGTGTTGGTATGCGGGTTCCCGGAGCAGCGCCCGGTGAAACAATCCCCCGATTCGGAAGGGAGTGACTGTAAGGTATTGCTTTTAGCACGGAGGATTATTATCATGCCCCAAAAGAATGCAAGCGAGAAGCATCCTATCACATTCCAACTATGAAAATCCATAGGGGGCACAGGGGCGATCCATGGGAGAGAATTCGTTCTACTACGGACCGCAACCCGGCCGGGAATCGGGAGCCGGCCAAGCAGATTTTGACCAACTGGAGGCTTCGGAGCTCTACTGCTCCGAATGCCGGTGTGCTATGCCGGTCAGGAAGCACCTGCTCCTGGTGTTGCCGGACGGCGACCGCTACGAGTACCGATGCCAGGGCTGCGGGGCGAAAGTGGGGGACAAGATCGACCGCTCGGGGCAATTCTTCGGAGTCCTGAAGGAATGTTGAGTCGAGACCTCTGACAGCAATAGCCAATCAAGCCTTTCACTCCTGACATCGCCTCTCCGACGACGGCGCTTGTGCGGGAATTCGAGGACGCGTCATTCCGGACGAACGACGCGAAGCAAAGAGTGAGCCGGAATCCGGAAAAACGGCATCATAACGTGGGCTGACGGGATCCTTGCACGCGAGACTGTGGCGTAATTCCAAAAAACGTCATTCCGGACGACCGAAGCGAAGCAAGGGGGATCCGGAATCCAGGAAAACGCGGTCTTTTCGTGAACTTCTGGATCCCGGACCGCGCCCTGCTTCACAGGACTTGTCCGGGATGACGAATTGCGGCACAGCCCGGACAGCGGGAGTGGTCCTCCCTTGCGTTTTTTTCATTACTTCTGCGGGTTGACTCGGGGCGGTGCAGGTGGTAGAGGTCATCATCCGTATTATGGCATTTTAGGGAAGGGAATCGAATGAAAAGACCCATTTCTTTTTTGATCCTGACGGTGTGGTCCCTCTGCTTTTTCGGAGCCGTTTCTCTTGAGGGCTCCCATGCAGAGCAAGCCGCCCGCGTGGCCATCCTCCCTTTCACGATGAACGCGGAGCGGGACCTGAGTTTTCTGAAAGAGGGCATCCTGGACATGCTTCACTCCAGGATCTCCTGGAAGGAAAAGGTCCACGTGATCGAAAAGGCCCGGGTAAAGGACGCCCTGGTCGGCGATGAAGGCCCCATGACCCCGGAGAAGGCCCGGGAGGTGGCGGCCCGCGTGGGGGCGGATTACGCACTCTACGGAAGCCTGACCGTATTCGGAGAGAGCGTCAGCCTGGACGCGACCATGCAAAGCCTGGCCAAAGACGAGGAGCCGGTTACCGTTTTCGTGGAGAGCAAGGGCATGGAAACGGTCATCCCGGAGATCAACAAGTTTGCCCATAAGGTAAACGCAAAGATTTTTGGAAGACCCTATGCCGATGAGGAATTCGCCTACATTCCGAGGGGTTCCGGTTCGGATGCCCCCGGTGATTCAGGGGTTTCTCCCCTGAACCCCCAGTTCAGGAAATACCACGATGTGGGCGTGGAAGGGATGTCCTTCTGGAAAAGCAAGACATTCCATGCGGAAATCCGCGGGATGGATATCGGAGACATCAACGGGGACGGGCAAAACGAGCTGGTGCTCCTGGAGGGCACCGACGTCAGGGTGTACCAGTACGTGGATGGGGCGCTTCGAAGGCTGGCCTCCCACTCCTCCTCGACCCGGGAGCGGTTTCTGACCGTGGACGTGGCGGATATCAACGGCAACGGCCGGGCCGAGATCTTCGCCTCCAGGGTCTCAGGAACCACGGTGACTTCCGTGGTTCTAGAGTGGGGAAAGGGCGGTCTCGTGACCATTGTCAAGCAGTCTCCCTGGTTTTTCCGGGTCATGGACTGGCCGAAGAAGGGGCGCATTCTCGTGGGCCAGCAGAAGATGCCCGGATCCGCCGGGGGATACGCGAACCTCATTCGGGACTATTTTGAACCCGGGATTTTCGAGCTCAAGTGGAGCGGCGCCGGCTACGTGAAATCCGGGGAGGAGCCGCTCCTGGACATGCCGCGGGTGTTCGTATACAATTTTGCCATCGGGGATCTGGGCGAAGATGAAGCCCCGGAAATCGTGATGATCGACAGAAACGACCGGCTCCACCTTTTGACGGCCCAGGGGGAGCCCCTTCACAAGGGGAGCGACCACTACGGGGGGACGCTCAACTATCTGATCGCGAACCCGGTAAAGAGCATGGGCAGCGAGAAGACCCTGGAAGAGCAGTGGCTGTACATTCCCGCCCGAATCATCATTGCGGATCTCGACCGAAACGGAAAAAACGAGGTTATTGTTAACCGCAACAAGGCGGTAACCCGGGCCATGGAGCGGTTCATGGCCTTCAGTGACGGGAGCATTGTTTCCTTGAGCTGGAACGGTCTTTCGCTCGAGCCCAACTGGGAGTCCAGAAAACTGTCGGGCTGCCTTTCGGACTTCCAGGTCAAGGATCTGGACGGGGACGGGAATCGGGACCTGGTGGTATCGCTGGTGCGGGAGCGAAAGGTCTCCATGTTCAAAGGAGCCCGAAGCGTGGTGGTGAGCTACAAGCTGAGCTTTGAAGGCGTGGAGAAGCCAGATATTTCTTGACATTTCCGAAGCGGCGTGATATTCGGCATAAGATTCGTATTGCTAGTGAGGATCCCTGAGTAATATCGGGTTGTTAGGGTCCATCCGGGAATATGGGGTGGGAATATCGAGCAACAGGGATCCTGTGAAAGGGGGTGGGATCGACATTTTGACTGGGAGAGTATAGTTGGTCAAAAGGAGAGTTGGTACGAAATTTTGGTTAGGAGGAAAGAGTAATGAAGAAATGCTTTTTGGTGCTGACGGTGGCGGCGCTTGCGTTTGTGCTGGCCTCCCCCGCCATGGCGGACCTCAAGCTGACCACGTCGGGTCGGATGGACGTCACGGGGATTTATCTCAGCGAAAACATTATCAACTGGAGCGCAGCGGACGAAAGCGATTCCTCGAACGCCTGGTACCAGATGGAACTGGTGATCGATCCGGTGCTTCACATCAACGACAAGGTGCGCATCCACGGCCGCGTGACCGTCATGGAGAGAAACTGGCGCGGCGGCCACGGCGCCGAGAACGACACGAATTCGTTCGGCATTGGAGGTGCCGGCGGACGAGGCGGGAACTACCGCGCGGAGCACAACTGGTGGTGGGAGCGCCTCTACCTGTCCTTCCCGCTGATGGGTGGAACCATGTACGTAGGCCGGATGGGCGGTGGTGGCTGGGCCTATCCCTTCCAGGACAGCGACTCCAACCGTGACCGGATCAAGTACGTCCGCAAGTTCGGCCACATCCTCCTCGTGGGCCTCGTGGAGAAGCTGGGTGAAGGCGACGGCGGCGATTTCTTGACGACGAATCCGGCCAATGGCGACAGCTGGGATCAGTCCGCAAGCGACGTGGATGCCTATGCCGTGGGTTCCGTGATCCCCTTCAGCAAGAGCATTGTGTACAAGCCCCTGCTGTATCACATCAACTGGCAGGATCCGGTTCCGGATAAACTTACGGCTTTCATGAACGGCTTGATGCTGAAGTTCGGGAACTTCCAGCTGGACACCGAACTCAACTACTGGTGGTTCGATATGGGGGATCATCCCACAATAGACAACCGGGACATGTTCTCCTGGTGGTTGGACGCGGGGCTGAAGATGGGACCGGCTGAGTTCGGCGGCGGTTTTTTCTGGATCCCAGGCGACGACGATGCGACGGACGATGAGCAAGTCGGCCTCCTCGGAGTGGGCGAAGATTTCGAGCCGTACTTTCTGTTCTTCAGCGAGGATGTGGGGCTCTTCTGGGATAGCGGTGGTGTGGCCAGCGGTAACGGCGTCAGCGGTTTCCAGTCGGCATATCTTCGCGGCTCCTTCAACATCACGGACACCATGAAGATAGGCGGTGTTCTGGGATACCTGAGGGCCGATGAGATGGAGGTTGCAGGAGATCCCGATGAAGAGTTCGGCTGGGAATTCGACCTCAACCTCGAGTGGAAGTTCATGGACAACATTGCCTACGTGGTGGATGCCGGCTACCTCAAGGCCGGAGACTACTGGGATGACATCAGCGACGGCGAAGACAACGATGTCTGGGGTGTTCGTCACATGCTGGTCATTAACTGGTAAGCACGTTTGACCTTAAGAACCCCGGGGGCCTCGCCTCCGGGGTTTTTTTTGGATCATGTCGGCCTATGGACTGTGCAGGGAGCCGCCTGAAGTCTTGAAAGATTTCCAGGAATCTGGTTCACTCTTGACGAAAACCGGCTGCCGGATTCTCTGCAAGGCTACGCTTTTCCACCGGCCCTGAAACGGATTTTCCGAAAACGACATGAATCTTTCTTACGCGATCCTGTCCTGTTTTTTTCTCTCCGGACTTGCGGGCCTGATCTACGAGGTCCTGTGGGTCCGATTGATTGAGAAGATTATTGGCGGTTCCCCTTTTGCTGTGGCCACGGTCCTGAGCGTGTTCATGGGGGGACTGGCCTTGGGGAGCTTTCTGGCGGGAAAGCGGATAGACCGGATCCAGCAAAAAAGCACGCTCCTTTCCCTTTACGGCAAAATCGAAGTGGCGGTGGGAGTCTATGGGCTGGTCCTGCCGGTCCTTCTCGTCATGGTCAAACCCGTCTTCGGGATGGCCTACAATGGGCTCTTCGAGGAGTTCTGGATGTACAGTCTTCTGGCCTTCCTCGGTTGCGGCCTGCTGCTGCTTTTGCCCACTGCGCTTATGGGAGCGACCTTGCCGATCCTTTGCCGGATCGATGTGCTCCGTCTGGATCATCTGGGCACCCGAACCGGTCGCCTCTACGGGCTCAACACCGTCGGCGCGGCGTTCGGCGCGTGCCTTGCGGGATTTTTCCTGGTCCCGGAGTACGGCGTGTGGGGGGGCCTCTTTGTGGCGG
>CAYVUX010000272.1:0-5442 GCA_964455075.1 uncultured Desulfobacteraceae bacterium
AAGACCCGGAACAGGGTGTTGGGGCGTTTTCTGTTCGCTCGCAATATGCCGTGCTCGATATCGTCCGGTGTAAAGTCATATCCGTTTATGACATAGCGTATACGACGGAAGAACCTGCTCACCTCTTTTACGGAGTTTTTGATATCCAGCTCGACAACACCATGAATGACAATGACATTATACAAGTTCAACCAGAAAGCGATGCGATCTTCCCTGATTTTCAAAAGCGCCGGATCGAATTGCTTCAAGCTCCGCGTGGCCCTAACATACTCTCGGTATAGCTCCGATCCTTTCATACGTTCGTAAGCAACACGACCGCTTTCCGTATCGAAAAACGCGCCCCGCAAAAGATTCATGGTGGACTTGAGAGTAGACGCCAATTTGTCGGAGGGAATGACGTCATCCGGGGTTCCCTCATTGAGGACAATCTCCGAGAAAGACAGCACCTTTTGAAACGATTTCTTAACACGCTCGAGCGCATCTCCACGGCCTTCTTCCTTATCTTTGGTACGGGCTTCCTCTTTCCTTTTGAGAAGGCTCTTCACACTGTTGACGTATCCTATATGGGTGAAAGCTTGAGGGAAATTGCCCAGGGCCTGGTTCCATGAAACATCATATTCCTCCGAGAACAGCCCCAGGTGGTTCGCTGCACGCTCCAGCCTGCGCAAAAAGCCCTCCGCTTCGGCAAGCCTGCCCATCTGAACAAGACACTCCACCAGCCAAAATGTGCAGAGCAGAAAGGCCCCTTCTCCCCCTTCCAGACCATCCTCTCCAACGTAGCGATAGAGAAGGCCGTCGTGACTTAATTCACGGGCGATCGCATCTACCGTGGATACCACCCTCGGGTCGTCGAAAGGCAAAAACCCCAGCATCGGGATAAGGAGGTTGCTCGAATCCAGCACATCGGAACCATAATATTGGACAAAGGCCTGTTTTTGCCTGTTAAAGCCCTTTTCACACACTTCTCTATGGATTTCTTCCTTGATCTTCTCCCATTTCGTGAATTCGGCCTCGAAGCCGTATCGTCTGCGTATGGCTATCCCCCGGTCCAATGCAACCCAACACATGATTTTCGAGTACACAAAATCCTTGGGACCTCCACGCACTTCCCAAATTCCGGAATCTTTTTCACGCCAACGATCAGCGACGTAATCACAGATCTTTCTCAGTGCGGACCATTGTTCCGCCTTAATCTTGCCTACGTAGTCGGAAAGTTTCAGGGCGGCGTCCATGAGTTCACCGTAAATATCCATTTGCCTCTGAGCGGCCGCGGCGTTGCCGATTCGGACCGGCCGGGAGCCTTTGTAGCCGTCCAAATGATGCAATTCAATCTCCTGCAGGTCGACCTCCCCCCGAAGCCCGTACATAATCTGCAACTGGTCGGTGCCCGACTCCGACAGGAGATTATCCATCCAGCGAAAGTACCCTTCCATCTCCGAAAGGTGCCCAAGATTGAAGAGCGCCTCGAGGGTAAAGGCCGTGTCCCGCACCCAGGTATAGCGATAATCCCAATTGCGTTCCCCGCCTATCTCCTCGGGCAGGGAAGTGGTGGCCGCCGCCGCAATCGTTCCGGTGGGATCATAGTATAGCAATTTCAACACCAGGGCGGAGCGGTCGATCATGTCCTTGTAATAGCCGTAGGAAAAACTCCTCCCCGTCTCGTGTTTGTTCAGCCATTCATGCCAGAACGATTCGGTCTCTTTCAGCTCTTCTTCGGTTGTCCCGACACTCACCGGAGAAAAGTCCGGTTCGCAGCACCGCCCGGATTCCCCGGTGGAGCCGGCCCGCAGGGAGACCTTGTCTCCGGCTTTAAGTTCCCAGACAGCGCCGGCGCCGTTGTCGGAAATCTCGAGGGGTACGGTGCTTATCAAGGCGAGATTCCACCCGCCTCCATCGGCAAGGAAACCGCCCTCAACCGGGCGCACGCTGGTCTCGGCCCTGGCGTAATCGAACCGCGGTTCAAAGCGGACTCGAACCTCCATTTTCCCCCGTTCCTGCTCGACCAGGCGATACAGTACATGCCGCTCGGCTTCGCTTCCTTCAACACCGGTTCGCGGAATGGGCATGAAGTCCGTGAGTTTCAAAATCCCTGTTCGGGTTCGAAATCGGGTGATCAGAATATTGGTCTGCGGCATGTATTCCGATGTAGAGTCGAAATCCTCACCAGGTTGGATGAGGAACCTGCCGCCTATTTCATCATCCAGCAGTGCCCCGAATACGGAAGGGGAATCCATATGCGGAAAGCAAAACCAGTCAATGGAACCGTTCTTCCCGACCAAGGCGATCGTGTGCATATTTCCTATGATTCCGTAATCCTCAATGCGCTGATAGCTCATACAGTCTACCTGTCATCTTTTTCTCTTGTTTATCGATGAAGCGTTCCACGACAGTTTGAAGCGCGCTCGGGGCATCCACGATCCAACGCGCATCCAGGAGCCGGCTCTCATGCACCTTGGTTCTCGTAAATTCCGTGATCACGGCAACACAGCCCATGCCGGCCCCCAGGGCGGCTTCTACGCCGGCGGCGGAATCCCCGATGACTAGGCAGTCCGCCGCAGGTACGCCGAGCTCTCGCGCTACCAGGGCATAGGATTTCCGGATCCGGTTTCCCCGCCGCCACGTCATCGCGCGTGGCGATAAAATGGAACCTGTTTCTCAAATGGAGGATTTGAAGAACCCGGCTGGCCTGGGGGCAATGGGACATGGTGGCGAGACCTGTGAGATATCCGTTCTGATTGGCCCATCTCAAGAGACTCCGTGCCTACAGTCTCTTGAGATAGCCGAGGAGGATGCCAACCTCCTCCTCGCTCAGACGGTCTTTGAAAGAGGGCATGGCCTGGTAGGGCGTTGAAAGCTGTCTTCGGATATTTTCCTCGCTTACCGGCCGGTTGCTGACCGGAAGGCGCTCGCGGTCGAAAAGTCCCTCCAATCCCGGTCCCATCTTGGTTTCCCGGCTGTCGGTGTAGTGGCACTGGGAACATCCCTTTACTTCAAACAGGGCGGCGCCTCCGTTCGGGGTCGCGCCCTCCTCCGCCGGCCCGGAGGCGTGAAAGACCGCGAGCATGATCGATGCAGCGAGTACTGTCACGGCTACGCTTACGGAGACGCCTTTCAGCTTGGTCTTTCTCATGGTATTGGAACTCCTCAATCCAGGAATGAGAATATCTCAACGCGCATGCGGCGGCCGGACACTCCCATGGCCCGAAGATTCTCCAGAGCGGTCTTTACCAACCCCGCCGGTCCGCAGAGGTAAAAGGATCGCCCTTCAAGCCTCCCTTCGCAAAATCGCTCGATCTTTTCCCGGTCTACGCGGCCCGTCTCCCCGGTCCAGCCTTCGTTGGGCCTGCTGAGCACATGGACCGCCCTCAGGGAGGGTCGTCCACCCTTTCCTATTTCGTCGATTTCCTCTCGAAATACGATATCGTCCTGCCGTTTGTTGGCGTAGATCAGGAGCACGGGGAGGGTGGAGCCGCTGTCCCGCATGTGCCGGAGCATACTCATCACCGGGGTGATGCCTATGCCCGCCGCAATGAACACCAGATCGGTATCCTCCGGGTGCAGACAATAACTGAATCGACCGAACGGGCCGTGCACCGTGGCCGTGTCACCGGGCCGGGTGTGTCTGATGGTCCCGGTAAAATCACCCAGATCCTTGATGGTGGAGGAAATCTCGGTTTTCCGGGTGGGGCTTGATGAAATGGTCCAGTGGTGCTCCTCCTCCGGCAACCCTCGGCCCCGGTGAAAGGTGATGAACTGGAACTGCCCGGGGAGATAATCAGGCACCGCATCTCCCGGAGACGGTTCCATGACAACGGTCCACACGCGGTCCGCTTCCCGGCGGACTTCCTTCACGCGATAGGGCCGGCGCCCCAGGACCCGTGGTAGAACAGGAAAAGCAGTGTGACGGCAAGGGCTCCCACCCACAAGATCTTTAGCCATACAATGTGCTCGAGATCATGACCCGCAAATCCACTGTGGACGAAAGCCGCAGCCAAAACAAAAACGGCCAGGAAGTCGTGGCCCATCCGCCAACGTTCGAATTTAAGCCCCAGCTTCCCCTGCCACATGCTCACCCCTACCTGGATCACCACCGCAACCAGCACCCCTTTTCCGATCCAGATATACCAGGGGAGGTCGAGTTCAAAAAGGAGCCGCCACCCGGCACCTCCAGCCGCCAGAAGGACCGGGTGGGCGGCCAGGAGCAAGAGTCCCAAAAGGGCCATGTAGCGATGGTAGCGAACCAGGATATCAAGGCCGAAGGGTCTTTCCGCCCATTTGATCCGACCGGCCAGAAAGCCCTGCAGACAGAGGATCATGAACCCGACCAGTGCGAAATGCCGCCCCGTTTGATAGACGGGGGATTCGGCGGGAGATCCCAAAAAAGCGATCAGTCCCAAAGGAGTCAGGATGATCACCACATAGAGTACAACACGAGG
Organism: uncultured Desulfobacteraceae bacterium; assembly: GCA_964455075.1. Lineage (GTDB taxonomy): Bacteria > Desulfobacterota > DSM-4660 > Desulfatiglandales > Desulfatiglandaceae > CAYVUX01. The sequence continues at coordinate 4,437 of CAYVUX010000272.1, forward strand.
CAGTGCAGCCCTCATTTCTCCCTCCTCGCACTTTCCATTCGTCCCCCCTCGGAGATTACTCGGCAGGCTTCCCCGTCACCATGAGATCCACTCCGGCCTCGCCATAAGCGGTGCATGCGATCCCGCCGCCGTGTCGATGAAAGCAGGTGCCCGGCGCCACACGCCGGGACCGAAGTCACTTGGGTTTCACGAACCGGTAGTCGTCGGCCGCCCGGTGGCAGTCGATGCAGCCCTTAACCTTTCCCGCCTTGGCCGCTTTCCCATCCGGACCGTATTTCACCCAGTACCAATCCCCGGCTTCCGGGTTGTATCCCTCGACCTTGTACATGGGCGTGACGGCCATCAGGGTCTCCTCGTCCTTGCCGTAATTCTCTTTCACCAGGATCGCACCGTACGGCATATCCTTCCCTGCTTTGGCCGCATCAATGGCGATATCATTGGCGTACAGCTTGAGATACGCACCATGGGGGCTCTTGCCCGGATACATGCCCTCGTATCCGGGCCAAAAATCCCAGTCCGTGTACGGATGGGTTTGGGTAATGTAGGTCCAGAATGCTTCCGCTTCCGCGGGCGGGAGGTCCTCCCCCGCTTTGGTCCATGCTACCGAGAGCGCAATGACCAGGAAAAGTGCCGCTGAAACAAAAACGCCGCGTTTCATATTCTACCTCCTTTGGTTTGCAATCCTTGATTCTTCTGATTCTAAACCGCTGAAGGCGGAGAAACCTATCAGGTATTTCCCGTATTTTGCCCTTCGCGGGACCCTATTGCGGGGCTGTTTCAGCACGGCGAGGCCTCGAGAACCGCAAGGCCCGGTGATTCAGCCTCCCGCCGTTCATGATGCATCCATCCGAACACGCAGGGCTCGGAGCCGGACGAACCATTTGCTCCATCATTTGGATGGCTGTTGATTTTTCGGCAGGATTTTGATCTCTGTCTTGTATCCGGTGCAAAAGAACGACAAACCTCCCAGAGAACATCATGATGGACAGAAGGTACACCATCAGAA
>CAYVUX010000273.1:0-5442 GCA_964455075.1 uncultured Desulfobacteraceae bacterium
GGTATCGGTGGACATGGGAGGGACGAGCTTTGACGTGTGCGCCATTCCGGAGGGCCAGATCAGCGTAACCCAGATGAAGGTCATAGACGGAAAAAAGTTCTGCCTGCCTTCGGTGGATGTGAGCGCCATAGGCGCGGGCGGGGGGAGCATCGCCTGGATCGATGCCGGCGGAAGGCTTCAGGTAGGACCCCAGAGCGCGGGCGCATCTCCGGGACCGGCGTGCTACGGGACCGGCGGAACAGAGCCCACGGTCACGGATGCGGATCTGGTGCTCGGATACATTGATCCCGACTATTTCCTTGCCGGCGAGACCAAGCTCAGGAAAGACCTGGCGGAAAAGGCGATAAAAGAGAAGATCGCCGAGCCTCTCAAACTAAGCGTGCCAAAAGCGGCCGCAGCCATCTACGATGTGGTCAACGCCAAGATGGCCGGCGCAATCAATGTGGTATTCAGCAGGCGGGGGTACGATCCAAGGGATTTCATTCTGTGCGCGGCGGGGGGCGCGGCACCGGTTCACTGTGCCGGGTTCATGCACGAACTGGGGGTCCGGGGACTTATGATCCCAAAAATCGCACCGGTCTACTGCGCCTTCGGCATGATGTACGTCGACCTGAAGCACAGTTTCATAAGATCCCTTGTATGCGAGGCAGCCAAGGTGGATTTGGCAGAGGTGAACCGTTTGTACAAGGAAATGGAGGCGGAGGCCATGGGGGTTTTTCGTAGGGAGGGGATTGCCAAAAAGGACGTGGTCGTGGAGAAGACCATGGATATCCGCTACTACGGCCAGGTGCGAGAGCAGAACGCGTTGGTGCCGAAGGGCGCTGTGGCGGCCAAGAGTCTGCGGGTCACTCTGGATCGGTTTCACGAGAAGCACCGGAAGGTCATCGGGTATTCGGATGAGGGCTATCCGACGGAAATCGTGAGGCTCCATCTGGAAGGGATTGCCAGAATCACAACGCCGAAGCTTCAGGGCATCCCTCAGGCCCGAAGCAGCGTTACAAAAGCCCTTAAAGGGACGAGAAAGGTCTACTTCACAGAATCCGGGAAATATGGCGACACAAAGCTCTATGACGGCGACAAGCTGCTGGCCGGGCATAAGCTGGAAGGTCCCTGTATAGTGGAGGAAAAGATGACCACTATTGTAGTGCCGCCCAACATGAAGATGAAGGTGGATCCTTACGGAAATTACACGACACTGATGAAGTGAAGGAGGGACGAGATATGCCGAAAGCAAAGGGCCAGAAGAAGGCATTCCGGGCAAAGGAAGTGGATTTGACGACCCTTTCCGTGGTCTGGAGCCGGTTCGAAAGCATTCTGGACGAGATTGGCGAGAAGGTGATGCACGCCACGCAGTCCTTTGTCATGGCCAATGTTCGTGACCTGGGACAGGTCCTGCTCGATCCCCAGGGGCAGATCGTGACCGCATCCTGTTATGTCACGTCCCACATCTTCAAAGCTACGGAGGCGACACAGAACGTACAAAGAAGGTTCAACAACGAGTTCCATCCCGGTGACTTCATCATTGCCAATGACCCGTATATCATTCGCGGCGCCCACCTGCCGGACTGGACCTTTATCCGGCCTCTGTTCTACAGGGGAAAACTTTTTGGATTTTTTCATTTCAGCGGACACATGTCCGATACGGGGGGATTTCTCCCCGGCGGGTACGGTCCGGGGGCCTACGACATCATTGCCGAGGGCTTGAACATTCCGCCCTTGAAGGTCCTGAAGAAGGGGGCCCGGAATCAGGATGTCTGGGAATTGCTCCTGAGAAATGTGAGGAACCCGACCCAGGTGGACATGGATACCATGTTGATCAACGGGGCGTTCGAGCAGGGCGAGGAGCAGATCGTAAGGCTTGTGGACAGGTACGGCCTGGACACGGTGAAGTCCTGCATGAAAGAGATCATAGAGGCCGGTGAAAAGGCGGCGCGGGCAGAGCTGGCGAGAATGCCGGACGGCGTGTACCACGGAGAGGCAGGAACGGACTGGGACGGACAGACGGACAAGCCGATCTGGGTGCGGACGAAGATGACCGTAGAAGGAGACGAGGTCACTTTTGATCTGTCCGGGAGCGATCCCCAGGCCACTTTCGTTAACAGCCCCATGGGCACCACCCTGTGGGCCGTCATGACGGCGTTCTATTCTATGGTGGATCCATCGGTTCCCAAGAATTACGGCAGCATGAAGGTGGTCCACGTGATCGCCCCGGAAGGAACCGTCGTGAACCCCACCTACCCGGCCACGGTAGGGGCCTGCCAGATCAGCGTGGGGAACCAGATTATGGAGGCCTGTCAACTGGCCCTCGGCAAGGCGGTTCCCGAGATGGCCATGGGGGCCTTTCCCAGGCATCTCTGCCCCATCGTCATCGGCATGGACCCGGACGTGACAGACCCCAGGACCGGGACCATAAAGCAATACTTTGCGGAGTCCTTTGCCAGTGACGGCAGCGGCGGGGCGATGAACGGCTATGACGGCTGGACCGGCGTCGCATGGTTCCCGGCGGTAGGAAACATCGTGAGGCCGGACATTGAGATTTTCGAGTCCCAGGTGCCCTTTCGAATTCCCGAATACCGGTTGATGCAGGATTGGGAAGGGGCAGGGGAATACCGGGGCGGTCCCGGTATCTATGTGGAGATGGTGGCGGACACCAAGCCTGGTGCTCCGGCGATCCTGATGACGGGAAACAGCGACGGGCAGGTGGTCCCTCCCGAGGGGGCTGTGGGGGGAATGCTGCCGAAGGCTGAGATGTGGATAGAGAGCCCCAACGGCGATACACGGATCCTGCGTACCATGGCCAACGAACCCGTATGCCCGGCTGAGGTGGTCTACACCAAGTGCCCCGGCGGAGGCGGTTGGGGCGATCCTCTCGCCCGGGACCCGCAAAAGGTACGGGACGATGTGGTGGACGGGATTGTCACTATAGAGAGGGCGCGGGATGTCTACGGTGTGGTCCTGGATCCACGGACGCTTGACCTGGATGAAAAGGCGACCCGGCAGTTGAGAAAAAAAGACAGGGCGAAAAAGATGCGCTAGAGGTGCCGCCCCTTCTTTGTGAAAAGATGATGCAGGTCCTGCCCAGTGGTAACACCCGGTTCTCAAGGAAGTGGAGAAAGGGAAATGAGGGGGCATGGGAAGGATTGGATCTAGGGCGTTATAAGGATAGGGCTAACCGCTGGCGCTCCCGGCTATGGGGGTGAGTGGGCGTTGAAATGAAAAGGAGAGGAAGATGGCGAAAAAGGCAGATACAAAGGTTGTGGTTTTGACTTGCGGCCGGAGAAACGGGAACTCTGAAATACTGGCAAAGGAGGCCTGTCTGGGCGCGGAAGAACTCGGCGCAAGAACCGAGATAATGCGACTGCAAGATTTTGTGGTCAAGCCCTGCACCGGCTGCGAGGGGTGCACCATGACCATGTCAAAAGGGGGGGAGGCCCGCTGCGTGATCCAGGACGATGATGCGCATTTTCTCTTGAAAAAGATCCTCTATGAGGACGCCGCTCTGATCGTGAGCACCCCGGTATACTTCCTGACTCCCCCCGGTTATTTAAAGGTTATAAACGATCGCATGCTTCCCTACATCCTGAACCGACCGGATTTGTTCATGGGAAAATCCACCCGTGTAGGGGCCGGCATTTGCGTGGGCGGCGGGGAACCGGCCTGGACCTCCATGGGGCTTTTCATGGTCAACATGTTCCTCCGCGTCACCCGCGTGATCGTGGACCAGCATGCAGTGAATTTTGCCAGCCTGCCCGGCCTGGTCACGTTGAAGGAAAAGGCCCTAACAAGGGCAAGGGACCTGGGACGAAATGTGGCGAAGGCTGCGAGTATGCCGGTGGATGAGGTGAAATTCATGGGAGAGGAGCCGGCAAACAGCTGTCCGTTCTGCCACACCAACGTTTTGCAGATCGGCCATAATCTGCTTCAGGGCGTGATGCCGGAAACCGACTTTTTTGAATCCGACATGATTCATGACGTCATGAGGAAATCACCGGATCCGTCCCATGTGGTGTGCCCCATCTGTGACGTGTGGGGAAAACTGGAGGTCGAAAACGGCGAGATCAAGGTCGCATGGGATAAGGAAAGCATGAAGAATCCTCGATATGGAGCGGATTTGGGTAATCATTTCGAACTGATCAAAAGAATCCATATGGAGGCGTATAAGCAGGACGGAGAGATCAAAGAGCGAAAAACAAAATATCGTAGTGTCAGCAAGATCACCAAACCCCCCAGGAAGAAGGCTGAAAAATAGCATATAGGGTCCGGCCGTACGGGGGAGAAAAAGCCGTCAGGTTTTGAAATGCGGCTTCAGCATGTGCAGATTCGCGTGTAAGTAACAAGAAAAGGAGACATGCATTATGGCTTTCAGAGTTGCCATTGACAGCGGCGGCACGTTCACCGACGGGGTTCTGCTCAACGACAAGGGGGAAGCCTTCACCGCCAAGGCCCATACCACGCCGAAAGATCCCGTCATCGGCACCATGAATTGCATAGAAAAGCTGGCGTCGGAGTCCGGTATGGCGCTCGGGGATCTCCTGGGCCGGACCGGCACGATCGTCCACGGCACAACCCTGGCGACCAACGTTGTAGCCACCCGTTCCGGGGCCAAGATGGGAATGATTTCCACAAAAGGATTCAGGCTTCGCATGACCTTCCCACAGGTGGCCAAGGCGGACTGGGTGGAACAACAGAGGGACATGTATGACTTCAGATTCGAGGGGCCCAAGCCTCTGACCCGCAATTACCTAATGACCGAGGTGGAGGAAAGGGTCAATGTCAAGGGCGAGGTGGTCATTCCCCTCAATGAGGACGATGTTCGCAAAGCGGTGAGATACCTCAGGGAGCAGAAGGTGGACTCCATCGCGGTGAATCTCCTTTTCTCATCGGTCTATCCCCAACATGAATTGAGGATCGCCGAGATCATTAAAGAGGAATATCCGGACGTCATCGTGGCGTTGTCTTCGCTGGTCCTGCCGGTTATGGGCGAGGTCGAACGCTGGAGCACCACCATGTTCAGCGCGTATGTGGCCCCCGCAGTCACAGGCTATGTGGCGAAGATTCAGGAGAATCTCAAACAGGAAGGATTCGGCGGTGAATTGCTGTTCATACAGAGCAACGGCGGAACCGCAACACCGAACATCGTCGCGGAAAACCCGGCCTCCATTCTCCTTTCCGGTCCGGCTGCAGGCCCCGCCCTCGGCGCAGAACTGGGCAAGATGCAGGGCGTCAAAAACGTTCTATCGGTGGACATGGGCGGAACGAGCTTTGACGTGGGCGTCGTCCATGACGGGACCGTTGATATCGTGCAGCAGCAGATCATCGATGCAAAGAAATACGCGCTGCCTTCCGTTGACGTGAGTGCGGCGGGGGCCGGCGGAGGGAGTATCGCCCATATCGATCCAAGCGGCAGGCTGCAGGTGGGACCTCAAAGCGCCGGGGCGTTCC
>CAYVUX010000274.1:0-5433 GCA_964455075.1 uncultured Desulfobacteraceae bacterium
ACTCGAGTCCAACGGTTCATCGTCCATGGCTTCGGTCTGCGGAGGGTCTCTGTCGCTGATGGCGGCGGGCGTTCCGGTGAAATCGCATGTGGCCGGCGTGGCCATGGGCCTTGTGCTCGCCGCCCGGCTCGGTCTTCCCACATTCGCGGCCCTATGCGCAATGAATCTCCTGGGAATCGTTTACAGCATGCCCCTTGTTCCCGCGCCTCGGGCCCGGAAAGACAGGCGTGTAAGGATCAAGGATATCCCCGGCTCGAAGAGCCTCTCCGAGGCTCTGGGATGGGCGGTCATGATGATCATTCTTCCAATGCTTGGAGCGGGGGAAATTTCTTGGACCGCACCAGCTATTTCAATAAGTGCCGTATTTTTAATTAGTTATGTTCGATCCGCATTGATGGAGGTCTTGCAGGTGCAGGGAGATCGGATCGTGGGAACCGAGACGCTGCCGATTGTTCTCGGGGAGAAACGAACACTGGCACTCCTCAAAGGGATCCTGCTGGCGACCGGTTTGCTGCTGGCTGGAGGCCGGCTTCTGGGGTTCATCGACGAGGGGTTTTTGCCCTTCTTCATTTCCTTGCTGGCCTTGTCATCCTGCGTAATGGGCTATGATATGCGCAGGATGCACGCCGGCATCGGCCTGGAAGCCCTTATAGAAGGAAGTTTTTTTCTGGCCGGGCTCAGTGCCGTTTTGCTCAGGGTGCTCGGATGGCCCTTGTAAGTGTGATCATACCGACTCACAATCGCGCCCAAAGGGTTCTCCGGGCCGTGCGTTCTGTACGCGATCAGAGCTTCCGGGACATGGAGATCATTGTGGTGGACGACGGCTCGGTGGATCAGACCGCCACCCTATTGAGGGATGTGGATCCCCGCGTGGAGGTCATACGCCATCCTCGGAGGCGCGGCGTCTCCGCTGCGCGGAATACCGGCATTCGCCGTTCGGGAGGATCACTTATCGCCTTTCTGGATTCCGATGACCGGTGGCTTCCCCGGAAGCTGGATGTACAGGTCGCCTTTTTCGTCCAAAATCTGGAGGCCGGAGCGTGCCAGACCGAGGAGATCTGGATTCGAAGGGGCAAAAGGGTGAATCCCGGGAGAAAGCACCAGAAGCCGTCCGGGGATATTTTTCTCCGTTCCTTGCGGCTTTGCGTGGTGAGCCCTTCCGCCGTAATGCTGAGACGGGATGTCCTGGATAAGGTCGGCCTTTTTGACGAGAGCCTTCCCGTATGCGAGGACTACGATCTGTGGCTGCGGATTGCGCGCCGCTTTCCGATCTACCTGATCGACGACCGGCTTGTGGTAAAGGAGGGGGGCCACTCCGATCAGCTTTCTACGAGCTACCCTGCGATGGATCGGTTCCGAATTCGCGCCCTCCTGAAGCTTCTCCGCACCGGACCGCTCACATCCGAGCAGGAACGGGCGGTGCATGAAGAGCTGGATTACAAGTGCAAAATCTACGGGGAGGGCTGTGTCAAGCGGGGGAGGAAGGAAGAGGGGGAATTCTACCTTGGGCTTCCTCGACGGATCCGCAAGGGATCGGCAGCCCCGGCGCACATTGCTTGCGGGGTCGTGGACCGCCTTCGCAGAAACGGTATGCAGGAAACCCGGGATGAAGGCGATTCTTGAGAAGCCTTCGGCTAAAGAGGCTCCAATATGATCTTATGATCCACAAGGGACAATGTTTTGACCCTTGCGGAGACTCTCTTCTCTTCCCCGAACATGGTGACAAGTCTCACCGACCCGTCCTCTTCCTCCAGGAGATCAATGCTTTCAAGCAGGAGCTCTTCCTGTCCGTTTTTCAACATGTATGCGGCGGATTCACACATTCTCAACCATCTCCCGTATGGTGTCTATGGCGCGCATCACGAGATGGGGGAGGGGCTCGCTCGAGGCCCCCACAATGGTCACCTCTTCCTGAGTCAGGGGGATCACAATCTTCCTGGAGTTGCTCCCGGCCACGGCGGCCGCCATGCGAGGCGTTATCTCCCCCATCATCGCGTCTGCGAGCAGAATGCCCAACGGTCCCATGATCACGTCCACACGCCGGCTGGTCGTCACCACCGCATTTTCACCGGTGGCCCCCTTGTTCGCCCCGGCTTTCATCATGCGCGATGTGGCGACGGAATTCGCGCCCACGGCGAGAATTTCGAGCCGCTCGCCCAGAGTTTGGCGCAACAGCTTAATAATGGTGGCACCGATCCCGCCACCCTGGCCGTCCATAATCATGATTCTCATGGATGCACCGAAGCGAAAAAACCTTTTGCATCGCGGACCGAATCCGGATACGTTTACACTGAACGAGACGCATGTTAGCAAGGTTTCAAGGCGGGATCAAGGAGAACGTTCCCGGGCGCTTCTCTCCACGTCATGTCCGTGCATTTCAACCGGAGTGGAGTCCACGGTGCGGGTGCCGTGCACCGCCAGCGCTCTTCCGCCGGGGAGGTAGGATGGATGGTTCATGAATGGCTCTTGTTTTCATTGGGTGCCTACATACTGGGATCCCTGCCTTTCGGGAAATGGATCGCTTCTGCAGTGGCACGGATCGATATTACACGCCGCGGCAGCGGGAACATCGGGGCCACAAACGTAGCAAGAGAAGTGGGCATCCCCTGGGGAGTTGCGACGCTGCTGCTGGATGCGGGAAAGGGCTTCCTGCCGGTGCTCCTTTCCAGGCAGTTTATCGGGGAAGCGCCGTTCTGGTCGCTCGCCGTCGGGATCTGTGCCCTGCTCGGGCACCAGTTCTCGATCTTCCGGAGACTCCGGGGGGGCAAGGGGGTAGCTACTGCACTGGGCATATACCTCGCTCTATCCCCGATGAGTCGCCTCGCCTGCGGAATCTCTTTGCTGTTTTTCGTGGCGCTGGTGTACCGGTGGAGATATGTGTCCCTTGGCTCTATGGCAAGCTCTGCGTTCATGCCGCTTCTGCTCGCATTATTCGGGGAACGCTGGGCCGTCGTGGGGGGAAGCGTCGCCGTCTCCGTCCTGATCATATTGAAGCACACAGACAATATCCGGAGGCTCCGGCTGGGGCGGGAAAACCCGTGGAAACGCGGGAAGGGGAATCACGAAAGGGCTTCGAGAAGCCTGTCCAGCTCGTCGTCGGAATAGAAATGGAGGATGATTCGCCCTCTGGGCCCCTTTTTTTGGAGTTCCACCTTGGTTCCGAGGGAACGTTTCAGTCGGTCCTCCACGGAAGCCAGATAATGATCTTCTTCCGGGGTCTCGCGGGTCTGCCGACGGGATCCGGGCCCGCGTTTCGCCATGGACTCCGCCTGGCGGACTGATAGACTCCGGCCGAGGATGCGGTCCCTCAACGCGAGCTGTTCGCTTTGGGACTTGAGTCCCGCAAGAACCCTTGCGTGGCCCATACTCATGCGGCCTTGAATCAGGTCTTCTTGGATCGCGGAGGGCAGATTGAGGAGCCTCAGGAGATTGGCAATAGAGGACCGGTCCTTTCCAAGCCTCTTGGCCAGAGTCTCCTGGGTCGCACCGGTCTCGTCCAGCAGCTTGCGGTATGCCACCGCCTCCTCGATCGGATTGAGATCTTTTCTGTGGATATTCTCGATGAGCGCCAGCTCAAGGGACTCGGCGGGGGATGCCTCCCTTACCACTACAGGAACGCGCCTTGCCCCGGCTTTCTGGGCGGCCCTCCATCTCCTTTCGCCTGCTATGAGCTGGTAGCCTGTTTCGATCCGGGTGACCAGCAGGGGTGTAAGGATCCCCTTTTCTCGAACAGACTCGGCCATCTCCTCGAGCTCGCTGTCGGAAAACGCCTGCCTGGGCTGGTAAGGGTTGGGTTCGATGGCCTCTACGGGACAGAAGAAAAAACGCTGGTCCCGATCTTCCTCGACGTTGGCGTCGGGGATCAAGGCGGACAACCCACGGCCCAAGGCTTTTCTCTTTGCCATGCTGCTCTTACTCCCTCTCCATCAACTCCCTGGCCAGGGCGAGATAGCTCTGGGCTCCGGAGCTCCTTATGTCATAAAGAAGAATGGGCTTCCCGTGGCTGGGGGCCTCACTCAATCTCACATTTCTGGGAATCACCGTATTGAACACGCTCTGCTTGAAGTGGGTGCGTACTTCCTCGGAGACCTGTTCCGAAAGGTTGTTCCGGCTATCATACATGGTCAGCAGGATTCCCCCAAGAACAAGGTCCGGATTGAGATTTCTTTTAACGGCCTTCAAAGTCCTTATCAGTTGAGAAAGCCCTTCCAGCGCGTAGTACTCACATTGCAAAGGAACAATGACCGAGTCGGCGGCGGTCAGGGCGTTGACCGTCAGGAAGCCGAGGGACGGCGGGCAGTCAAGCAGAATATAATCATACCGCTTCCGAAGTTCCTGCAAGCCCTTTCTCAGGCGAAACTCTTTCTGTTCCATGGAGACAAGTTCCACTTCAGCGCCGATGAGGTGTGCAGTGACCCCGATCAAGTGAAGCCCGGAGAGCGCGGTCTTAAGAATGATTTCGTTGAACGAAACCGGCCCGAAAAGCAAATCATACAGGCCCTTCTCAAGCTTCGACCGATCGACCCCCAGGCCCGCAGTTGCGTTGCCCTGAGGATCGCAGTCCACCAACAGGCAAGTCCGTTCGCCTGCGGCCAGACTCGCTGAAAGGTTTACGGCCGTAGTCGTTTTTCCGACGCCCCCCTTCTGATTTGCGATGGTAATCACACATCCCATAAAGCCGAGTGGCCTCCTAACAGCGAGCGGTCTCTTTACCGGGTAGGAACGCCTTGCGTGAACATGTGATAGCACAGGAGGGAGGCTTTGAAAAGGCAAAAGATGTTTCACGTGGAACAACTGTCGGGACCCCTTGACACCTCAAGCCCTCGCATCTATTTTACAGGCACCCAACGCCCGAAACCGACGACATTGCCCCTTTTGCCCACTCCCGGCTCCATGTGCCGTCGGACTCGATAGAGCAGAGGAACATCCCATGCGCGACTCGCACATTATGTTGGACCACGGAAGCGGCGGAGAGGCCTCAAACGAGCTCGTTCATGACATGTTCCTCTCGCGCCTGGACAACCCTTTCCTTCACCCCCTGGACGACAGTGCAGTGCTTCACCTTTCCGGCCGCCGGATCGCCATGACCACCGACTCTTATGTGGTGGATCCCATCTTCTTCCCGGGCGGCAATATCGGAAGCCTGGCAGTCCACGGCACGGTCAACGACTTGGCCATGCAGGGTGCCGAGCCCCTCTACTTGAGTCTCGGCTTTATCCTGGAGGAAGGCCTCCCTCTTGACCACCTCGAACGAATTGTCCAGGCAATAGCAGAAGCTTGTCACGAGGCCGGCGTGCACATCGTGACCGGCGACACAAAGGTCGTCCCAAGGGGCCACGCTGACAAAATCTTCATCAACACCTCGGGCATAGGCCCCATTCCCGACGGCGTCGAGGTTGCAACGACCAACGCCCGCGCAGGTGACGCGGTCAT
>CAYVUX010000275.1:0-5422 GCA_964455075.1 uncultured Desulfobacteraceae bacterium
CTTCCCATTTTCCCATCTCAGCTTCGGGCCATCTTCGGCCGCCGCTCAATCGCGAAGTCCTCGAAATAGTTCACTATTCCTGTGGCTTCACTCAATCGCGACGACCAAATCCGACCCAAATCTGAGCGTCAATTCTGTGAATTTATTTTTGAGTGAGCCCTAAGGGGCAGCCGGTAGCGCGCTGTGCCTTCCTCATAGAGGTCGTTCCCCCATGCATCATTGACGACAATGGCCGGGAAGCCTTCCACCTCCAGTTCTCGAATGGCCTCAGGCCCCAGATCCTCATAGGCCACCACGGTGGCTTTCTTGATGGATTTTGCCATGAGGGCCCCTGCGCCGCCCACCGCGGCCATGTAGGCGGCCTTGTACTGAGCCATGGCATCCCTGACCTCCCTGGAGCGTTTTCCCTTGCCGATCATGGCCCTAAGTCCCAACTGGAGGAGCTTGATGGTGTAGGGGTCCATGCGGTAGCTCGTGGTGGGACCCGCTGCACCGATCGGTCTGCCGGGGGGCGCGGGGGAAGGACCCACATAGTAGATGACCTGGCCGTCAATGGGGATAGGAAGGTCTCGGCCCTGCTCGGCCAGGTCCACGAGCCTCTTGTGGGCGGCGTCCCTGGCGGTATAGATGATTCCACTCAGAGTCACCCTGTCCCCCGAGTGCAGAGACTCGATGTCTTCTATGGAGAGCGGTGGATAAAGGCGACGAGGTTCCTGTTCCGTCATGGGTTGTTCCTTTCTTCGGAGAGGATATCTTTGAAGAACCGCCGGACTGAGGCGGATTACCAGGCGCAACGCCGTCCTTCGAGGCGGCCGTTTTGCGCACTATGGGGCTGGCGTGTCATGACCAGGGAGGTCAGAGCACGATTTCCAGGTGGCGGCTTGCATGACATTGAATGTTCACAGCCAAGGGGAGGCTTGCAATGTGGCACGGCATCATCCGCAGGTGAACCGCCATTGAGGTGACTCGGCCGCCCAGCCCCTGAGGTCCGACCCCGGAACGGTTTATCTCGTCCAAGACCTCCTTTTCCTTCTCGGCCAGCTCCGGATCCGGGCTCGGGGTGCCCGCCGGTCGAAGCAACGCCCTCTTCGCCATAATGGCGCACTGTTCAAAGTTTCCCCCGATTCCGACGCCGACAATCGTGGGAGGGCACGGGTTGGGTCCCGCCTGGACCACGGTCTCTACGATTTTCTCCTTGACACCGGGCCATCCGGCGGAAGGCGGCAGCATGAAAAGCCGGCTCATGTTCTCGCTTCCACCTCCCTTGGGCACCACCCAGATTCTGAGCACGTCTCCCGGCACCATTTCCAGATGAACGATGATGGGCGTGTTGTCCCCTGTATTGGCGCGGCTAAAGGGGTGGCAGACCGACTTGCGCAGGTACCCCTCATTGTAACCTCTTCGGATGCCCTCTTCCAACGCCCCCCGGAAGTCCCCGTCAATGAGGCTAACTTCCTGGCCCAATTCTACGAAAACCACGGCGAGGCCGGTATCCTGGCATATGGGGATCCGTTCTTCCCGGGCGAGGCGGGCGTTCTCCATCAGCAGGCCCAGGATTTCTTTCCCCACAGGGGATTCCTCGATTTCGAGTGATCTCTCGAAAGCCGAGTACACGTCTTCGCCGAGTTCCAAATTCGCGCTGACGGCGGATTCCTTGACGGCCGCTTCAATAATATGGGCTGAAATCTCCCGCATGCCTGCCTCCGATACGGTTTGACTTTTCATCTTCGGAGAATTAAAAATGTGAATCATTGCCGGTGGACACCCGGCGGCCCGGAACCCGTTGTTCTCGCTGGTTTTTCCCGGGCGGGGCATTGCGCATGGTTCCCTCTCCGCGGGCCGTCGATCGGGAGCCTCACCCTGGTTCAGGCCCGATCTCGGGAAGCGGCGGAACTCATGCATACCTAATACAGAGGGGCCGTGGTGTCAACCGATCAGAACATGGAAGGTTGTCCGGGGAGGAGGCCGTGCCGAGCCCATGCGGGTCCTTTTGACCAATGACGACGGCATACACGCCGCCGGGCTTTATGCCCTCTATGAGGCACTCAAGGAGGAATTTGATGTGCACGTTGTGGCCCCGGAAACCGAGAGAAGCGCCGTGGGCCATGCCATCACGCTGAACTCCCCACTGAGGGTGCATCCGGTGAACAAGAACGGGGCATTCTACGGACACGCCGTTATCGGGACGCCCGCGGACTGCGTGAAAATCGCTGTGAAGGAATTGTTGCGGCCTCCTCCGGACGTGATCCTGTCCGGGATCAATCTTGGGCGGAACGTAGGAATGGATATTCTGTATTCCGGAACCGTGTCCGCGGCGACGGAAGGGGCATTCCTCGGGTTCCGGTCCGCGGCCATCTCGCTGGATACCAGGGAAAGTCCGGATTTCCGGTTCGCCGGGCAATTCGCAAGAAAGCTCATTCGTTTCATTGTCGAGTCCGAACTGAAGGACGGCACCGCACTCAACGTGAACATTCCGGCCGTTTCTCCGGGGGACATTTCCGGAATCTGTTTCACAAGGCAAGGCACGGCCAGGTTTGAAGAGCACTTTGAACGCCGAAACGATCCGCGGGGAAACGTCTATTACTGGCTCTCGGGAGAAACACCGGTGGAGAACGGAGGTCCGGACACCGATTCCGCGATGCTGAAGCGAAATACCATTACCATCACACCAATCCAGTACGACCTCACGAACCACAGGGAACTCGAAAGGCTGAGCGCCTCGCCCTCCCATCTCGCACTTCTTTCATGAAGAGAATGCCGCTGCGGCTTGTCTTTCCTTCCGGAATGGATGCCGTCCGTGCACGGGCGGCTTTGGCGCAATCTGGAAAAGCCGCCCGGCAGGAGACAGGAAGGGCCGCCTCGATGCCGCTTCACGGCGGAGGCGACCGCAGGATTTCCGAGGATCCCCCTTGCGGTCCTCAGAACAGCGGCCAGATCAGAAAAGCCGCAGAGGTGATGACGAAGTACACGAAGAACACCAGGAGCAGCCATCCCATGATCTCTCTAAATTCCAGTTTGGCCACGGCAAGCATGGCAATGGCCCAGAAGGGCTGGATCATGTCGGTCATCATGTCGCCCCAGGCGTAGGCCACAACCGTCTGGTTGGCCGCAACCCCCAGCTCTTTGGCCGCGGGCAGCAGATACGGTGCGGTGACCGCCCACTCGGAGCCCCCCGACGGAATGAGATAATTCAGCAGGCCCGCATACCAGTAGGTGACGAGGAGGAATGTGCCCCCGCTGCAAATGGTCACGAAGGCCTTTGTGAAGACGGTGGCCAGGGCCGTGTATTTGAAAAGACCGAAGATCCCCGCATAGAAAGGGAATTGGATAATGATGCCCCAGACAGCCTTGCCTGCGTCCTCTGTCGCCTTGAGAAAACTCCACGGTCTCCAGTGAAACAAAATTCCGAGCATCAGGAAAAAAAGGTTGATGTTGTTGAGATTGATCGTGCTGGCGAAGCCCACCTCGCTGACTTTCCATGCCAACCACCAGAAGCCGCCGATCGCGACAATCAGGTTCCAGCCCCACCACCAGTTCGCCCAGGAGGAAAAGGACTTGAATTCAGCCGGCTTGGGCGGAGACTCGTAGAGTTTGAGCCGGGCCATGAGTTCGGGGGAAACCTTGAAAGTATCTTTTTCGGAAGGATGCATAAGAGCCATCAGAACGGTGACGACCACGAGCACGATGATCACGAGGATGAGGTTGAACGGCGAAAAGATGGTTTCCGTGGTAGAAATGACACCCGGGAGGTACCCGCCCTCAATAAGGAAGTTGCCCGGGGTGTTCACCAGCAATGGGGCTGATGCCGAAAGCCCTGCATGCCACGTACAACCAAGGCCGAGGTATGCGGCGGCCACCAGGAGCCGGTAGTCGACCTTGGGGTTGTTCTTGACAATATACAGGGCCAGCATGGCGCTTCCGATGAGGCTGAGTCCCCAGTTGAACCAGGCGATGATCATGGAGAAAAGGGCCATGATTACAATGGCCTGCCAAGGTTTTTCCTTGTTGGCCCATCCGGAGATGCCGTTGAGCAGCTTGCGCAGGGGAGGAGAGCAGGCAAGAATATACCCGGTCATCATAATCAGGCACATCTGCATCCCGAATTGCAGAAGGATCCAGAAGCCTTTCCCCCAGGCCTGAACCGCTTCCCCGGGCCCGGCGTCGCCCCAAATCAGCGCCATGATGAAGGTGATGATGCTCAGAACCCATACGATGACAAGGGCGTCCGGGATATACCGCTCGGTCCATTGGGTCAATCCCCCGCCCCAACCCTTCAGAAAATCGAGACCCGACTTCTGGTTTTGATCGGCCATCTTAACCTCCTTGCTTAATGGTGCGTCGCAGTCTCACAAGCTTTTCTTCCGTGGGTCGTTTTCAGGGCGGTTATCACCTCCCTTCTCTCTTTTCAATAGGGTTTCAGCCGGGCTGTCCTCGAGGTTCCGCGGCGTAGCGACCGCAAAAAACTCCGGGTCAGCGCAAGGCAAGAAAAAACCCCTCTGCGCTGCGGGAATACCGCATGAGGGGGCAACGGGCGTCAATCTCCGGTTGTGCAGCATCTGGAAGCCAACATGGATATGAAATTCCGATGAAAAGCCTCAATCTACATCATTGAAGCAAAGTTCCCTCCATTTGTCAACGAAAAAGGGCACCGCGATCCGGCGGGGACGCCCAACGTTTCAACACCAACCCGCAAGTCGCCCGCTGCCCGATCCGGAAGCTTTGCGGAGACCTACGGCTATTCGATGGTTTGAAAACACCGCCTCCAATGCGGCCACGACCAGTAAATGAGGAACGCCTCGCCCTTTACTGACGAAAGTGGCACAAATCCCCAATACCTGCTGTCGTAGCTATGGTTCCGGTTGTCCCCCATGACGAAGAGATGGCCTTCGGGAACGGTCATCGGCTCAAAAAGAGCCTGCTCCAATGAAGGCATGGAAGGGCCTCCTTCCTGTTCGTAGAAGCCATAAGGATCCTGGAACAGCTCCCCGTTTATGAAGATCTTTTTTCCCTTGATTTCGATCCGATCTCCCGGCAATCCGATCACCCGCTTAATAAAATCCTTGCTTTCGTCCACAGGATAAACAAAAACCACCACGTCGTTGCGTTCGGGTTCGCTTATGGGAATCAGGGTGTCCCTGGTAAAGGGAATTTTGATTCCATAGATGAATTTGTTCACGAGAATATGGTCTCCCACGAGCAACGTGGGCTCCATGGATCCGGAGGGAATTTTAAAGGCCTGTACCACAAAGGTTCGAATAAACAATGCAAGGAGGACGGCGATTACCGCAGCTTCGAGATACTCCCGCAGTACGCTCTTTTTTCTTAGCTTTTCCCCGGATGTCGTTTTCGTCAAGAAAAACCTCCCCATCCTGGAATTCCGATATAAGGATTGAAAAAAAGTGAAATTTTTTCGAAAAAGTTG
>CAYVUX010000276.1:0-1690 GCA_964455075.1 uncultured Desulfobacteraceae bacterium
GCGATTCGCAGGAAGTCCCGCTGAAGTCCTCCGAAAGGAAAGAATTTGTAAAGACAGAGGGCAAACTTCACGCTGTCATCCGAGGGGCCCGCTGGGGGCCGAAGGATTGGATGTCGACCGGGGCGTCACGGAATTCGTAAGGCCGACCGCCCGCGACAGAGGCGCGGCGTTGTTGGATGAAACCCTGACGCATCGCATGGGGAAGAACGTACCTGCTTGCCCGGTCCAGGTCAAGGGGAAAGGGCCGGAATGTCCCTTGAAGGCGCCCCGGGTTTCCTGTAATACATGGACTATCCATCCTGTCCATTTGCAGGAGATCGCTCTTTTCCGCTTCGGCCGGGATGCATGCGCGCCGGAATTTCGGGTCGCCTGCCAAGAAAACCAGCGAGGTACAATCGACCGAGCCGTTCCCGCGAGCGATGCATCCGTTGCACCAAAGAGCGGAGGAGGACCGTCCGTGAAGGATCTGAGCATTGTGATCATTACCGGCCTTTCCGGTTCCGGAAAGACCGTTGCCATCAATGCCCTTGAAGATGCAGGGTTTTTTTGCGTGGACAACATGCCGGTCGTCCTTCTTCCCAAGTTTCTGGAATTGGGCGCGGGAAGCGGGTCTGAAATTCAAAGGCTGGCACTGGGGATGGATCTGCGGGAGAGGGGTTTTTTGACCCACTATCAGGAGGTCTTCGGCTCGCTGCGGAGCCAAGGCTTTCGTGTAGAGATCATCTACCTGGAATCCTCGGAAGCCGTGCTGGTGAAGCGCTTCAGCCAGACCCGGCGTCAGCATCCGGTCTCCACAGGCCGCTCCCTCATAGAAAACATCCGCAGCGAGAAGGAAGAACTCCTGGGTCTCAAGCGCATCGCGGACAAGGTGATCGATACCTCCGATCTGACGGTTCACCAGCTTAAGGAATCGATTCTCCAGTACACGTCGTCAATGCACCGCGCCCGGCGCATGCACCTCACCGTACTCTCTTTCGGGTTCAAATACGGCAACCCTCCTGAGGCGGATCTTCTGGTGGACGTGCGGTTTCTTCCCAACCCTTATTTTGAGCCTTCCTTGAAGGCTCTGGATGGACGAGACGAGAGGGTCAAGCGATTCGTAAAGAAATGGCCCGAGACGCGCGAGTTCTTGGGAAAGTACCTGGCGCTTCTCAATTACCTGCTCCCGCTTTACGAAAAGGAAGGAAAATCGTATGTGACCATCGCCGTGGGCTGTACCGGGGGGCACCATCGTTCCGTGACGATCGCCGAGGAGATCCATGCGCATCTGAAAGACCTGCACCAGGAGGTTTCCCTCACCCATAGGGACATCGATCTGGATTGACACGGAGGACGCACAGGATATGGAAGACACGGCAAGAGACGGCTTGAGAAGACTTGTTGAAAAGGGTGTTCGCATATCAAAGCCGGAGAGCGTGGAAATCGGCGATGATGTGGACCCGGAAAGGATCTCGGGCGAAGGCGTGGTGATTCATCCGGGATGCAGGATATCCGGGAGCGGCACGCTCATCATGCCCGGGACGGTATTGGGCTCCGAGGCCCCCGTGACGGTAAAGGACTGCCGGCTGGGAAGGAATGTCCGGCTCGAGGGCGGGTTTTTCGCCGGATCCTGCTTCCTGGACGGGGCGCGTGTCGGATCCGGAGCACAGGTGAGAGAGGCCTGCCTGATGGAGGAGGAGGCGCGGTGCGC
>CAYVUX010000276.1:1700-2748 GCA_964455075.1 uncultured Desulfobacteraceae bacterium
GGCTCAAACACACCATTCTGTTTCCCTATGTCACCCTGGGAAGCCTGATCAATTTCTGCGACTGCCTGATGGCGGGAGGCACGGATCCCAAGAACCACAGCGAGGTGGGAAGTTCGTACATTCATTTCAACTATACGCCCCAGCAGGACAAGGCAACGCCCTCCCGGTTCGGGGATGTCCCTCGCGGGGTGATGCTGAACCAGCCGCCCATCTTTCTTGGAGGACAAGGGGGAGTGGTGGGTCCCGTCCGGGTGGAGTACGGGGTGGTGGCGGCGGCTGGAACCATCGTGCGCAAAGACCTGCTCAAAGGGGGCATGATGCTGCTCGGTTACAGGTCCTTTGACCGGAGCATGCCGTTTCATCCGGGTCTTTATACCCAAGTAAAGAGGCTTGTGGAGCGGAATACGGAGTACATCGGCCACCTGAAGGCCCTCAGGCTGTGGTACCTCCATGTCCGAAGCCGAATCGCGGGGGAAGATCCCATGAGAAAGGCCCTCGTCTCCGGGGCCATGGATTGTCTCACCAGGGCCGTGGGGGAGCGAATCAAAAGGCTGGGGGAATTGGCGGAGCGCATGCCCCGCTCCATTGCACTCCAGGAAGAGGCGAGCCCGGGCAAGCCACCCGGCAAAATCATCCGCCAGAGCCGGGAGTTCCATGAGCAATGGCCCCGTTTGGAGGAAGCCCTGAGGGCCTTCTCCGAAGAAGACGACGAGGCGCGTCGCCGGAGGGAGGCCTTTATCGGCTTCCTGGATCGGGCGGTGGAGAGACGGGGTCGAGACTATTTGGGCGTGATCAAGGCCTTGGACTCCCGGGGCGTTGAGGCCGGAAGCCAATGGCTTCAGAGTGTAGTGGATCGAACCGTGCGTCTGGTTGGGACGGTCCTGCCCGGCTTCGAGACGGGAAAGGGGCTGTAGTCATGGAGAGGCTTTTCGGAACCGATGGAATTCGGGGCCTTGCAAATCAGGAGCCCATTACACCGGAGACGGCCCTGCGCTTGGGTCGGGCCGCGGTGGAGTACTGCACAAAGAAAGGCGGGGCACCCGTCATC
>CAYVUX010000276.1:2758-5417 GCA_964455075.1 uncultured Desulfobacteraceae bacterium
AGCACCGGCGAAATGCTGGAGCACGGCATATTGGCCGGCGTAATCTCGGCCGGAGGCACGGCCCTTGTCTCGGGTGTGATTCCCACCCCGGCATTGGCGTTTCTGGCAAGAGAAACGGAAGCCGCGCTGGGGATCATGATCTCGGCTTCCCACAACCCGCATAACTACAATGGCTTCAAGGTGTTTACGGGAGAGGGATTCAAGCTTTCGGAACGGGAAGAATTCGAGCTCGAAGAAATCCTCCTTTCCCAGGGAGATACGGCACTTCCGGAGATCCCGGGCTCGGCAAGGACCATCCCGGACGCGGAAGCCCGCTATCGCGCTTTTTTGAGGGAACCGGCGGCGCGGGGCGTCTCGCTTCAGGGAATGAAGGCGGTTCTGGACTGTGCCAATGGAGCGGCGTCGCGCGTGGCCCCGGCCCTTTTACGGGAGCTGGAGGTGGACACGGATACCCTGTTTGACAAGCCGGACGGGCGCAATATCAACAGCGGCTGCGGTTCGGGGCATACAGAGACCTTGTCCGGGAGAGTTCGGGATACCGGAGCCCAAGTAGGTCTGGCCTTTGACGGGGACGCCGACCGGCTCGTGGCGGTCGATGAACGCGGCCGACGACTAAGCGGGGACCAGTTGCTGATGATTTTTGCCAAGTCGCTCAAGGAGCAGGGGAAACTCCTGAACAACTGTGTCGTGAGCACGGTCATGAGCAACATCGGATTGAAATCCGCCCTCTCGGACATGGGCATCCTGTGGGTTTCCGCTCCGGTGGGGGACCGAAACGTCCTGGCGGCCATGCGGGAGAAGGGGGCTGTCTTGGGAGGGGAAGACTCGGGGCACATGATCTTTCTCGATCGGCATACGACCGGGGATGGATTGCTTTCTGCCCTGATGCTGCTCCAGGCGATGAAAAACTTCGACCGCCCTCTTTCCGAGCTGGCGGGCCTCATGCAGGTGTTTCCCCAGGCCCTGGTGAACGTTTCGGTCCGGGAAAAGCCGGATCTCGAAGAGATCCCGGAGGTAAAACGGGTAATCAGCCAAGTGGAGCACAGTCTGGGGAAAGCTGGGAGGGTCCTGGTTCGCTATTCCGGGACGGAACCGCTCTGCCGTGTCATGGTGGAGGGAGAGTCGCGCGAGCAAGTGGATGCGGCCGCCCGCCGGATTGCGGAGGCTGTGAAAAAGGCCCTGGATCGGTAGGTCTTTTTTCGGGACCCGTCACTCGAACTCCTCCGATTCTTCAACCGGATAGAAGAGAACCCCCCCTTCTTCCCGGATCCGATCCGGGTCCTCTTCCAGGAGGTAGGCCTCCCAGCGTCTTCGGGCGCGGGCCGCAAGGCTTTCGAGTTCCTCCAGTTTTGCGGTCACTCCCGAGTCCCTGAGGATTTTCCCGGCCTTTTCAAAAAGTGGTTTGCTTCCCCACAGGAGCTCTCCTTCCTGGAGAATCTTGCATGCCAACATGTGCCTGAAGGTGTTGAAGCGGGCCTGATCTCGAACCCGTTCGATTCTTTTGACCACGTAATCAATCTCCTCACGGATGTGCGGAGCCGTGAGCAGCCCCAACTTCCTCTGATAGATCGCTGCATCCAGCCTTTTCATCATACCTTCACCGCACCGGTCATCCGCAAGGACGACGATATCCATGTCCGATCCATTCACCGTCTTTCCCGTACTCCTCTCCCGGCGGGGGACATCATGCGCCATATCGTAAACGATGTCGCCCGCGATGACAAAAGAGACGCGGTCCTCCAGGGGGAGTTCGTCCTCAAAATCCGCAGCGAGTCCCTCCACGGTCCGGTAGGCGAGGTCCCACTTGGATCTGCTCACGGAACGGATGTGTTCGGCCAGCTCCCGGAGTCTCTTTTCCGCAGCCTCGGGACGGCCGGACAGCCCGACCACGGAATAGGTGATGAATTCCCTGAAGATGGACGGGGAAAGCCGGGCAAACTGTGTCACACGCCGGTCCAGCCTGAGATAGCGTTTGCTTATGGCCCTGATCACCAGGTTGGGTGAACGCTTGCACGCCCGCCAGAGGAGGAGGCCGTCCTCCCCAAGGGTCTCCCAGAGCTCAGCGCCGGTGAGAGGTCCCTTTTCCTGAATGAGTTGAGAAATTGCCTTTTCCATAACCTTCTCTTATCATATGAATGAGATGATCAAGTAAAAGATTTTTTTGGAATGCGATGCGTTTTCAAAGATTTCCCCCGAAGCCCGGACAAAGGACCATCCGCGTGGGCGCTGTCTTCGGATCCGGGCGATCCGGATTCACCGAGGGATCCGCCCATCCGGGACAAGGAGGAGGCTTGAGGAGGACGAGAGGTGGAGGACCGGGATCTCACAATCGCGGATATCGGCGAGTTCCCTTTTATTGATTCCATACAGGGAGGCTGCACATTCAACTCCCGGGCACTCATCCGGGGCATTGGAGACGACTGCGCGGTGCTTGGACCTTGCGACGGAAAAGTCCTTCTGGCTACGGCGGACCTTCTCGTAGAGGATGTGCATTTCCGGCTCGCGTGGACATCCCCGCAGGATCTGGGTGAAAAAGCCGTCGCGGTAAATCTGAGCGATATCGCCGCCATGGGCGGAAAGGCCCTCCACATCCTGGTCTCCATCGCCGTTCCCGGATCCATGTCCCTCTCGGTGCTCGAGGGCCTCTCCGACACCCCGA
>CAYVUX010000277.1:0-5401 GCA_964455075.1 uncultured Desulfobacteraceae bacterium
GTTTCCTGGATTCGGGATCTCACTTTGCTTCGCGTCGTTCGTCCGGAATGACGTCTTTTTTCGAATTGCGACATAGCCTCCGAGGTGGGTATGCGGCAGGGATATCAAGCCACCGAATCCGGGAAGATTTTTCCGGGGTTAAGAATCCCGTTGGGGTCGAAAAGGTGCTTGATCTTCCGCATCCACGCCAGGGCCTTTCCGTGTTCCGAATCCATGAATTTGCGCTTGCCGATGCCCACGCCGTGTTCACCCGTGGCGGTGCCCCCGGCTTCGAGAGCCATGCGAACCAGGCGGTCATGCATCCGGTCGATGCGGTCCCACTCGTCCTGATCGCCGGTCTTGCCGCAGAGTACCAGGTGGATGTTCCCGTCCCCGGCATGGCTGAGCACGTATCCCGGGATACCCGAGTCGTCAAGCATTTGGTTCGCAAACGCGACCGCGTCGGGAAAGGCGTTGATGGGCACCGCCACGTCCGTGCTCATCACGCCACGGTCCGGGTGCCGCCTGACGATCATCTCGCCCAGTTCGTGGCGGGCCTTGAATATTTCATCCCTTTCGTCCCTTCCCAGGCCGGACCGGAAATCCGTGCACCCCTCCTCGCGGCACAGCGTTTCGGCCGTCTCAAGGACTTCTTCAGCCTGGCTTCGGTTGGGGCCCGTAAATTCCATGAAAAGGGTGGGGAAGGCCGAGAGCGCGAGCCCCTTTTCCTGATTCATGAGATCCGTGCATCGGGGGCAGACGAATTCGAGGGCCGCGGGATCCAGTCCCCCCTTGATCACCTGGAAGACCGCCCTTCCGGCCGCTTCCGCACTGGGAAAGGCGGCCAGGGCCGCGCAGAAATCCGGGGGGATGCCCGCCAGCCGGACCGTGGCCTCCACCACGATCCCCAGGGTCCCTTCCGAACCCACGAAGAGGTGAACGAGGTCGTACCCGGACGAGGTTTTGGATGCCCGGTTGCCCGTTTCGATGATCTCTCCGCCGGCGAGCACAATGCACAGCCGGAGAATGTGGTCCTTGGTGGCTCCGTAGCGGACAGTTCGGCTCCCGCTTGAATTGTTGGCGATCATGCCCCCGAGGCTCGCCCTCGCACCCGGGTCCGGAGGGAAGAAAAGCCCTCGCAGCCTCAACTTCTCATTCAGGTCTTGGTAAACGAGTCCCGGCTCCACGTCCGCCTGAAACGCCGAATCCCGGATCTCCAGAATCCGGTTCATCCGGCCGAAATTCAATACGAGCCCTCCGCAAGTGGGGATGGGATTGCCTTCAAGGCTCGTCCCCATTCCCCAGCCGGTGACCGGAATGCGGTGCCGGTCTGCGTACGCGAGGATCTTGGAGACCTCTCCCCGATCTTCGGGCCATATCACCACCTCGGGCCGGCATGCCGCATGACGGGACTGGTCCCGGGCATGAAGATCCAGGTTGGACTCGCCGGTGGAAAAGCGGTCTTCGCTCACCAGGGAATGCAAGTCCGCAAGGTGCTTCTGAGTAAGACGCTGGTAGTTCATTCGGGCCTCCTTGAGGGATCAAATAAGGAGATGTTTCGAAGAAGACAAGAAAGTGCTCCTTTCGGGTAGGGAATCATAATCTCACAAGATCGGAGAGGCAAGGGGAGATAACGATTCCCGATTTGGATATGCGAAGCTGTGTGGCAGTTGGTCATCCCGGCCAAGTCCCTTGAAGCAGGGCGGGGGCTGTGATCCATAAGCTCCCGATATGATGCCGTTTTCCTGGATTCTGGATCTCTCTATGCTTCGCGCCGCTCGTCCGGAATGACGTCTTTTTCGAATGGCGACACAGCCTGATCCGCGGGAATGCCCATGAGAAAGACGGAAGGACTCGCAACATTTCAAACTTGGTAAAATGCTGCCGGCTGGCTGCCCAAATATTTTGCCTGTGTGTTGTGGGCGTTTTGGGTGTATGGTGAAGAGCGGCTAAACGGATGGGAAATCATGAAATTGCGCTTTGATCCTTTTCAAGTATTCCGGCACAGCAAAACCCCTACCGGCCTGTACGCAAGGAAAAAGTGGCTACAGGAGCGTCTCCATTCAGGCTGCAAGAAGGATTTCGAGGAAACGGTCCGTTTCCTTCTGGCCGGGCAGAGCCCGGACGGTTCATGGGAGAACTCGTTCATCAAGACGGTTCAGCGGTTGTTTGGGCTGCATCTGACGGTTCGCGAAGGCATTGAGCCGGTGCAAAGAGGGCTTGAATGGCTGAAGGGCCGAACATCGGCTTTTTTCAGCCAAGAGCGCCCGCCCCCGCCGGAAAAGATCTCCGCAAGCGAACTCGCCGGTCTTCCATTTACGAAAAGCGCCTTCGCGCCCCTGCTCACCGGCGCCACCCTTTTTCTCTTCTGTGTTTTCGAACGGGAAGATGACCCCGAAATTCGAGAAATCTATGACCGGCTTGAGGCCAGGGGGTGTGAGGCTTCCGGGAGGTGGTGCGGATGGCCCTCGTACTGCAATATCTTGCGGGCCTTTGTGGTGCATTCGACTTTCTCCGGAAGCCGTGCGGTTGCCCTGGCGGTCAAGAATCTGCAGCGGGTGCAGAAGCCTTCGGGTCTGTGGCCGAGGGGCATTCCCTTTTATCAGATGGTCAACGCACTGGCCCATCTGGACTCGGATGAAGGGGACGCACAGCTGGCCCCGGCTTTTGAACGCTTGTACGCAAGCCAGAGGTCTGACGGTACGTGGAGCAGAAGCGAGCCCGAATGGAACACCTTTCTGGTCATACACGCACTGAGAAACAAGGGGTAACTGCAGGCATAGACTTGATGCTGCGGTCTGAGCGCAGGAATTGATTCTCACTCCTTCCGGCCGGGAAAAGCCATGGACGCAAGGTAGCCCTCGGAGATTTCTTTCATGCGCCTCCAGTTCACGCCGAAGTCATAGTAACCGGATCTTGCAGCGGAGCGAAAGTGGATTTGTCGCCCCTCATCGTCCAACAAGAACTCCACATCATCCACAAAACGGAAAAGCGCCGAACGGAATTCCGTGTGAAGGTATGAACCGGTGGAGGAGACGATGATGCATCGCTTCATGCTCCGCAGAATCCGAACCAGGCGATCAAAGCTTTCCTCCCTTGTGTCTGCATAGGGAAGGGGAGGCAGGGTGCGCCGGGGGTTGGAGGGGTGCGCTCCCGCTCAAGTGTCGAACACCCAATTGCGGTCCACAGGGTCATGGACAATGTCAGAATGAAAAAAGGGGTTTTCTGCATGCTCACGACGCCGGCCTCCTCGCGCAAACCCTTTTCTCCTCCTATGTGTGGCTTAAACCCGTTAAGAAGCAGGGAAACGGCGCGCCGCTCCACGCCGGATCGCTATAAAGAGCACGACCGTTCCATTCTGAGAACATGTCTCTTTTACTCTTGGCAGGCGATGAAAGGATTGGGGATTGGCAGCCCGCTTTTTGCAGCGTCGCCGCCATACCCATTGACCCCGTATGCGATTACCTCATTGAGAGGTTCACTTCAAGGAAAAAAAGCAGTACGGAGATAAAAATTCACAGGTCCCCCTTCTCGATGTAACGGGGCGGATCTGAAGCGAGCGTGCTCTTTCGGATACTTGCCGGCGCACCGGCATTGAGGCTGCAGACCAGACATAATGAAAGACGTCACCGGAAGAGACGGCCTGCGATTATCCGGAGCGCGCATGGGAGAATCGAATCCGGTTCACGGGAAAGTCCTGGACCCCGAGACAGGCCGTTCGCAAAACGGCTCTTTGAACACGGCCCCCCCCTCGCCGGGGGTCTCGGCGTGGCCGGGATGGGAAAGCAGGCAATTTCATTTGCCTTCCGCCCAATGGAAAATCATCCCCAAGACCTCCGGGAATCCCGAAAAGGGCTTGCAAATGGGAGGATCCATCCTGTAAGATGCTTTTCGATTTCAGGGAGGGTAAAGTTCAGTAGGCGCTTGAGGCTTTGATTTCGGAATTGCGGCGGCAGTGACGATCCCGGGTGGAAGTCAATGCTTCTTTCGGCGGGGCCTTGATGAAGAACCCGCAAAGTCAGGTCCCTTTTTCAGCCGATAGACGCCGTGTGACAAATGCCACTGTGCCGGAGTGGTGAAATTGGTAGACGCGCTGGACTCAAAAGACAGCTTTTCCCGTAAATTTTAGCATCAAAAATCAAATACTTACCTTCAAGGCCCTGATAGAAAGTGCCATTTCGGCGCCATTCCAAGGGCCTTTTTTCCTGAAAATAGAAAAAAATCATATCCTGACGTTTTTTTGCTTGACATTCGCTGGTTCATAAGTAAACTATAGTTAAACCATAACAGAGAGGGAGCCGAAATGAATAAAATTGGCGTCACAGTGCAGTATGAAAAGGATCTGCACCGGAAGCTGAAGGATCGGGCGGCGAGCGACGGGGTCTCAATTGCGGACCTGGTACGAAAAGCCGTGAACTTCTACCTGAGCTTCGATGAAACGCTTATGCGGACTGCACAGACCTTTGGCGCCCGAATGGGCCTGCCTCCCGGGCAGATCATTGAGAACTACGCGATTCGCGTCATTGCCGAGCAGGACGCCTATCGAGAAATCTATGACGCGGAACTGCCTGGATTTATGCGTGATACCTTTGTGTGGCAGGAAAGCGAACGCAAACCAAGGACCGGAAATGAACTTTACGACGAATTGAAGAATCGCTTCGAGAAGAAATTCCGGGCCGAGCAGGAAGCCGAAATCCTGGAACAGCTTCAACGGACTGGTGGCCGTGAAGATCTTCTATCAGACCATGCGCGCGAGATTTGGGAGCAGATGAAAAAGCGGGACCGTGGATTCATGGAGCGCCTGAACCCGAAAAGCGAATAACGCGACTCCGAAACCTCAAGACAAGAGGGAATAGGAATGATCAACACCATAGATCCGTCCGCATATCGCCTCATGACCAAGACCCAGCTGCGGAAATTCAACCGTCATGGCATTATTCCGGCCTGGGTTCGACTCGCGGACCGACAGCTTGCCAGCGCGCCGCTAAACCGGCCACCGCCTGACAGTAAGACAAGATCCTCGAACCCCATGGAAAACCTGTGGGGCGGAGTATCGTTCAAGGAAATGACCGAATAACCAAAACCGAAAACCGATCTCTAGGAGCCCGACTTCATCATAGAGCCGGGTTTTTTAGTGCTATGCCACGACAAGCGACAAACATTCAAGGTGTTGCCGACGCTCTGAGCTTGACCAAGCACCAGGTTTATAAGTTGGTGCGGCGGCGGGAAGATCCCTTGCCGTATAGGAAATTAGGTCGATGTCTGCGATTCGACTTGGACCGGGTTTGGAAGTGGTTTGACAGGCAGGTGGGGCAGGATTCGGAGATATAACGCGTGCCACCGGAGGCCGGAAACGGCGAAGACTGTAGTTTTTCAAACAAGAAAGGAGAAGGGCTTTGCCGCTTGGCAGGCCCTTTTTATG
>CAYVUX010000278.1:0-3445 GCA_964455075.1 uncultured Desulfobacteraceae bacterium
CACCATCAAGACCTTCAATCTTCTTCCAGAGGCACCCTTCCCCCCTTTCACGGGCGCGGCTCTCTTATTCATTGTCCGACTCTACGGCGTCCAGAAGTTCAGGATAGATCTCCGGAAGACTGAAGCATACCCTGTTCCAGGAGGGAATCAGGCTGCTTTCATGGGGTCCCTTGCTCTGCTCCCAGGCGGTCCATAGAAATCCCCGGAAATACCGGGCCGTCAACTCTTCCTCGTGCCGGTCGTACGATAAATCGTTCACCTCCACGTCGTCGCTGTAGCTTTTTATAAAGATCAGTGCGTTCTCATAGTAGGTATGGAGCATCATATCTACAAACGCATCGTCAAGCGGAATGCCATGCGACCTCATGTAGCTGAGGTAGAACTTGGCGATATCGACAACCATGCGATGAAGCCCCCGCTCCTCGTCGTCCGGGGAAAGGCTCTGATGCTTATGTTCATAGTTGGGCGCAAGATCAACCTGTGCGATCTTTCTGGGAATCACCTTATGATATACTTCGGACAGGGTAGCCACTTCCAATCCCCAGTCATAGGCGAAGTTGATCCCCCTGGCCAACTCCGTAGTAAAACTGAACTCGCCCGCCAGAGGGTAGTTAAAGGTTCTGTGGTAGCTGAAAAATCTTCCGAGGGCATTATGCCCTCGGTCGTACATGATATTCATCATAGAGTCCACGAAAGGCGTAACAAACAGCCGGGTGACCCTTCCTTTCATGGCCCTTTCTTCCGGAGAAATGCGGGGGTAGTAGCCTTTGCAGAACTGAAAATCATTGTTGGGATTCGCCGTCGGTTCGATCAACCTCCCCAGGAGGACTCGATCGTAGGTGACAATATCGCAGTCGTGAAGAGCAATGACATCGAAGTCTTCTCTTGCGAACATGTAACCCAGCGTGATCCAGACGGACTGCCCCTTGCCTCTCACGCCCGTTGGAATTTCCTTTTCTTCGACTCGACGAAACGTATCTTGGATCCGCGGTCCTTCGACCCAAACGATCTTGACATCTCGATCCGGCGTTCGCAACCGGTCGAAATATTCTTTGGCCCTTCGAAACTCTGCTTCATCGGAAGTCCCTCCCAGGGCAATCACTACACCGTGGAGATAACGGACCTGCCCGATGCACTCAAGAATACGGCCCAAGACCTCCGTGTTTTCGATCTCCGAGTACAGGCACGGGAGGAGAAGGCCGATCCGCTGATGTCTGGAATGCTCCTTTAGCTTGCGCTCCAGGTTCTCCAGGTAGTGCTCTTCGCCCACGGCTTGATACAGTGCGTGGAGGGTAGTGACAAGGCCTTCCTGATGGAAATCCGTCATGGCAGTTTCTCCTCCTTTGACTTTTCCAGGGACTTCTGGTCCCACACTTCGATTAAATAGTCCTTGTACTCTTCAAATTGCTTGGCCTGTTCTTCTACGAGCACCTCGGCCTGCTGGGAAGACATCTCCCAACTCTGTCTTACAAAGGAGCCCACTCGGGCATAATAGAGGGGCGTAACCAGGTCCAGGAGCTTCACCCGGTTGGAGGTCCAGAGATGGAACGTGGCCGCCAGTTCGTAGAGAATCCGTACCCACACCTCCGTGGGAATATGGAAGGTGTTCCAATCCAGATCCACAGCCTCGCGGATCGCATCGTAACACCGCTCGGAGAAGATATCTTTCCAAAGTGCTGAGAACTGTCTGAATCCTATTCTGAAGCGATCGATGATTCCTTCCAGATTCACGTTCACCGGCTCCGGTTCCACATATCCCTCAAATCCGAAGGTCTCCAGGGGCTCGCTCCCTTTGACCCCCTTCCAGTACGTTTCGTATCGCTCCATCAGGGAAAAAAGCGCGGACAGGACCTGCCGGAACATGGGGCCCAAATGTTCCCCCGGGTCTTTGGCGTCGTGGATCTTTGCGCCCAGGTTTGACTGGCAGATCCGAAATCCCTGG
Source organism: uncultured Desulfobacteraceae bacterium (assembly GCA_964455075.1). Lineage (GTDB taxonomy): Bacteria > Desulfobacterota > DSM-4660 > Desulfatiglandales > Desulfatiglandaceae > CAYVUX01. The sequence goes on from CAYVUX010000278.1 coordinate 1,943, forward strand.
GTTATGGCATTGACGGTCATCCAGATGTCGATGCCGAACCGGGCGACGTCCGTGTCCCATACGTCCTGGTCTGCATAGTACCGGGCCACATCCCTGGAAATGGCGAAATCCCCTCCAATGGGCTGTCGGATTCTTTTTCCATACAAGGCCCTGGTCAGGTTGTACACAATGTTGTTGGTAATGGTCCCGTCGTATTTATGACGAACGTAAACGGGCGCCACAAACTGGTAGCCCTTATCCAAAACCGGATCCATCAAATACTTCACCCAGTCGGGGGTGATGCTCCGGAGATCCGAATCCACCATAGCGCAAACGTCCACCTTCGTTCTTTCCGCGGCCTCGAAAACGGACCTCAGGGCCGTCCCCTTTCCCGCAGACCCCCGATAAATCGACACGATCTTCTCCTGCCACGGTTTGATCTCGAACTCCTTGGCCATCTCTCTGGTATCATCCGTTGAGCCGCCGTCTGCAATGAAGATCACGCTTCTTTTATCCTGGTAATGGGTTGCGAGTCCGTGGGTCACCATCTGAACCACGTGCGCAATGGTTCTTTCGTTGTTGTAGCAGGGAATTCCTATCAGGATATCCGCCGAGCCGATCTCTTCGACCCGCTTGGCGGTATAGCCCCTTAATGCCGTGTCGTAATGCATGTGCCTCCTCCCTCGTATCCATCCCGTCCCGCCGTCCGCGGGATTCCAATGGGAAGGCCTTCGCGCCCGGGAAATCCTTTGAAGATGTGTACCAACTCCCATATTTTACAACCAGTGCGGTGACAAAATCATCAAAAAACCGGGAGAAACCCAGGTGATATTTTTCCTTTGCAGGAGTCCGGATTCGTGCGAAGATAAAAAAAGACGACGAAAACGGCATGAGATCAACGCGGAAGGGGCTTTTGTTCAGCCCCTTCCGCATCTTTCGCATCTTCAAGGATTTGCTCATGGGTTTATGAATCCAAGGGCATTCCGGCAATAATGCCTTTGTACATGTCAAGATGAAACAAAACAAACCCAGCCGGGGACAACCCCCTGCACGCCGGAACGGCCTCGGGCTTTCGCTCCTCTTCTCCTCGCTGATCCTCCTTTTTGGTTTCTCGCACGTGTTTTCTCCAGGAGCTTCTGCGGAAAAGACCGGCGTTCCCTATAACGTAGATGTCTTGGGGGTATCTGACGACAAACTGATAAAGGAAATCAAGGCCCTTTCGCATACATTCGGGCTAAAAGACCGACCGCCGCCCAGCCTGAACCTCCTCCAGAGGCGGGCCGAAAAGGACAGGGAGTTGTTTCTCCGCTTTTTGAACTCCCGTGGCTACTATGCTGCGGAAATCGAGCTGGAAATAGACCGGAAAGCGATGCCGGTTCGGGTGATCTTCCGTGTGGATGCGGGCCCCCGGTATATTCTTGAGTCCCTGGAGGTTCGCCTGGAGGGGAGAGACGCCGATGCGCAGCCGGATTTGCCCGGTGGTGCCGAATTGGGGTTGGTCGCCGGAAAATCCTTCAAGGCCTC
>CAYVUX010000278.1:3455-5389 GCA_964455075.1 uncultured Desulfobacteraceae bacterium
CGGCCGTGTTTTGCGCCCAGAAGCAGCTCTTGCACGGCTTGAAGCGACAAGGATTCCCTTTCCCGAGAATGCTGGATCGCGGGGTGATTGTGGACCATTCCGCCCGAGCCGTCAGAGTGGCCTTCGTTCTCGAACCCGGTCCCAAAGCGGAATTCGGGGAGACCGTCTTCGAAGGGCTTCGAACCGTGGACGAGGAATTTGTTCGCAATAGAATGCCCTGGGAGACCGGAGACCCCTACGATGCGGAGCTGCTTCAAACCTTCCAGGGTCGTCTTGTCTCAAGCCGTCTTTTCGGCTCGGTGCGCATTGTCCCGGGGGAGGCTCTGGACAAGGATCATCGGTTGCCCATTTCCGTCCGGGTGACGGAACGAAAACACAGGACCGTCAAGACGGGCGCGAGTTACAAGACGGACGAGGGCCTCGGAGCAAGCGCCTCTTGGGAACACCGGAACTTTCTCGACCGGGGAGAGCAGATGAGATTTGAGCTTGCCTGGTCGGAGATTTTTTACGGGGGAGAGGCCCGTTTCTCGAAACCGTCCTTTTTGAGACGAAACCAGTCCCTGCTTCTGTCCCTGCAACTGGCCGAGGACTCACCGGATGCGTATAAGAGCCGGCATCTCAGAGCCGAGGGCCTCCTGGAAAGAGAATTCACCACGGAAATGACCGGGGCCGCGGGACTTGCATTCAAGACATCCAAGGTCCTGGACGCGGAGGGAGAGGAGCGTTTCCAATACGTGACCGTTCCGCTCCGTTTCAACTGGAATGCCACGGACGATTTGCTTGATCCCACCCGCGGGGGGAGGTTGTCACTCAAGTGTGAACCCTTTGTCGGGGTCTCCGCGGGCGATAAGGATTTCGTGAGGGCTTGGGCACAGTACCGGCGCTACCGGAAAGTCCACGATTCCCCTCCCGGAATACTCGCCGGCAGAATGACACTGGGGCTCATTGCCGGGGCCGACCGCGAGGAGGTTCCCGCGGACGAGCGGTACTATGCGGGAGGCGGGGGCTCTATTCGAGGTTATGCGTATCAGTCCGTGGGACCTCATCGGGGTAAAGAACCCGTGGGAGGCCGATCGCTTTTTGAGGTCTCTGTGGAATACCGCATCAAGGTCACCGACGCCCTCGGCCTGGTGGCGTTCATGGACGGGGGAAACGTCTTTGAACCGGTTTATCCCAACTTTGACGATAGTTTGCGCTGGGGTGCCGGAATAGGGTTCCGCTATTATACCCGGGTAGGACCTTTTCGGATGGACATTGGGTTTCCCCTCAACCGAAGATCTCACATGGATGATGATACGTTCCAGATCTATCTGAGCCTGGGGCAGGCGTTTTGAAAACAAAGCTGTTAAAAATCATGGGACTAGGATTCAAGCGCCTGGGGATCGCTGCAGGGGTCGCGTGTGTTGCCGCCGTCTTCCTTTTCCTTGCGGCGCAAACGGGCTGGGGAAGAGAGCAAGTCACTGCGATCATCGAAGCGACCGCAAGTCGAAATCAGCGATATCAATTGGAACTGGGAGAACTGGAAGGACTCATCCCATTTCGCTTCCGTCTGAACTCCCTCAGGATCAAGGATCCGAACGGTTCCTGGTTGGAAGCGGAAGGCATCTCTGTGGAATGGAAGGCGCTCTCTCTCCTACGGGGCAGGCTTCACCTCCAATCCTTCTCAGCCGACCGGGTCCGGATCACTTCCGCACCCTCCGGTCCGGGAAAAAAGGGCGGCGCGGGCGGGGCTTTTCTCCACAGGTTTGCCCTTTTGAAACGAATACGCGTGGACCGCTTTTCCATAGGAAAACTCACGGCGGAAAAGGCCGTCTTGGGCAGACGGGCCGCATTCAAACTGGACGGGCGAATCGCTTCGTCCGTGCCCGCTCGGGAACATACGGCCGTCCTCCGCGTTGAGGGGCTGGAAGGAACCCGGGCGTCGGCCGTGATCG
>CAYVUX010000279.1:0-5360 GCA_964455075.1 uncultured Desulfobacteraceae bacterium
AACCGAAAGCCGCCTCAGTCACCCGCCCGGAGCTTGTTCGCGGGCAAGCCCGCTCTTACAGGATGGCCGGCGCGTCTTCTCTCCAGATCGGTATCAGGCCAAAATCAGAATGCCACGATTTTTCATTCCCCTTGCAATCTCCAAGGCGAAGCAAAACACAGGTTCTTCTATGAATATCAAGCCATAGATAGCTAGTGCCCATCCACGAATCATTTGTGGGCACTTGGTAGTTTCCAATTCTTCGCACCGCTTCGCGGTGACTCAGTCCCACTGCTTCGCAGCGGGTTCCCGGTTTCATAGATGAGCAATTTTTCTTCGCACCCAAAAGGGTGACTCAGTCCCCACCCTGTGGGCGGGTCCCCGGTTTCGCAAGATCAAGGAAAACAAGGAGTTGTGCGTCCCGTCCGCAGGACGGGAACAAGGAACTCCGATGTTTGACGCCCATATTGCGGAAAAGGGCGATTTAATTTGGCCAGGATGATCTGCATGACCTTTTTCATTTACTGCCAAAGAAGGCTCCGCCCAAGCGCTGTCTACCTTTCAGAATGAACGGCATCCTCCTCTTTCTCTATCCTCTTTCGCTACTTCCCGGGGGCCGGGAATCTCTGCGCTATGTTCTCCATTGCCGGAAACAATTTGAAGTCGGCATTCAGGGAAAAGAAAACTCAACAGCCCAAATACTTCTCTATCTCGATTCAAGTCTCCGACGAGTTTTATAGTCTTCATTGCCGATCTCCCGGATAGCTTATTGATGTTGTGAGAAAATCCTGCAATGAGCATGCCGTGCTGACGATACAACCGTATCTATTTGAAATGACATAGCATGTCAGAATGGACAGGAAGGGTATGACATTCAACCTGAAGGTCTTTTCATACAACACCGGAGCGGAGAAGATGCCGAGACCGGATTAAACTCTCGCAGACTTTGGTGTTTTGGATGTAGGCATATCCCTACAAGCGCGCTCACCAGAGTAATCAAAAGGGAAATGATAACAGGGCTCCCTTTCCGAGCAGTCAGGTTGGGTACGTATCGCTGGAGATTATTCGAAAAGGGATTGCACGAGCCTTTGGGGCTTCCATTTTCTTGTGACGCCGTGCGAGATCAAAGCGCTTGAAAAGAATATAAAAGAACCTTTGAAATGCTTCGAAGGACGATTCAGGGGTTTGGCATTGTGCTGCTTTAGTATGCCTTTAGGGATATATAAGGTCTTAGGAGGCGTACGACTGTTCTTCAGTTCTATAGAGGATCGGTCATAACCCCGACAGGGTTACGAGCTCCCGGCCGGATGTCACAAGGATGTGGCATTGCGGACCTGATTTCCTGCAGCTTTTCCTCATGCCCGTTGAGGAGACTCCTGTCCGCGGTACCCGGCCGCCTGCATGATCCGCCGCCCCTGACCCCACAGGAAAGGAATCAAACTCATTGCGAGTATCAGAAGCCAGCCGTGCCAGCCGGGCTCCGACGTTCTGAGCAGCCCCGAGAGCCCGGGGACATACACCGCACACGCCAGGAGCATGACGCAGAGCACGATCGAGGCGATGATGAAGGGATTTTTTACGACCTCATTGTTGAACATCCGCGTCCCCGGATTGCGCAGGTTGAAAACGAACCAGAGCTTTGCAAAGGCCAGCGTCAGGAAGGAGACGGTCACGGCTCGCTTTTGATCAAAGCCCAGGGAATAAAACGCCAAGGCCAACGCGCACAGCACACAAGCCGACATCAATACCGCCCACCCGCCAACATCCAGCCAGTGGCTTCTGGTCAGCACCGACTCCCATCTTGGGCGGGGCTCTTTTGTCATCACCGTCGGCTCGCCCGCGCCCATGCCGAGCGCCAGAGCCGGGAAGACGTCGCTGACCACGTTGAGGAACAGGATCTGAAGCGGCAAGAGCGGAATCGGGAGCGTGCTGAAGCCTCCAGCCACAGCAGCCGCGGCCACGGCAATCACTTCAGCCACATTGGTGCACAGCATGAACATCACCGATTTGCGGATGTTCCCGAAGATAATGCGGCCGTGCCGAACGGCCTCCACAATCGTCGAAAAGGCGTCATCGCGGAGCACCATGTCGGCCACCTCGCGCGCAGCATCCGTTCCGCGCCGTCCCATGGCCACCCCGATGTCGGCTTTCTTGAGTGCCGGCGCGTCATTAACGCCGTCCCCGGTCATGGCCACGGTCAGGCCCTCTTCCTGCATCAGGGTGATCAAGCGGAGTTTCTGTTCCGGGCTGACACGTGCAAAAACTTCCGTCTCCATGAATCGCCGGCGATCCTCATCCGACATGGCCGCGGGATCCTTGATCTCACTTCCTTGTATCACCCGGGGCGCATCGCCGCCCACCACGCCTGTCTGCGTGGCGATGGCCGCTGCGGTCGCCGCCTGGTCTCCGGTAACCATGACCACCCGGATGCCGGCCGCCTGGCACTGCTCAATCGCGGCGCGCACATCACCCCTTGGTGGATCCAAGAGCCCGACCAGCCCCAGGAAACGCAGCGCTTTATAGGGCTCTTCTTTTTCCTCCGAGACCACCTTGTCGGCCATGGCCAGAACGCGCAATCCTTCCCCGGCCAACTCGCCGGCGCGCGCAAGCCATTGCCCGCGCCGCTCGGAATCCAAAGCCCGGCCGTCCTCGCGGCCGTTTTCCGCCTCGCAATCACAAGCCTCCAATACCCGGCTCGGGGCTCCTTTGACAGCCACCTCCACGCCGTCTTCTCCTCGGTGATAGGTCGCCATCATCATGGTTTCCGCATCGAACGGCACCTCGCGTAATTCCGGCTTCTTTTCAAGCAGGGCAGGCCGCTCCATGCCGAACATCAAACCACCCCGGAGGAGCGCCGTTTCGGTGGGATCGCCCTGATCTTCGCCGGGCTCCCGGTCGCCGTCCGTATCTTGCAGCGCGGCATTGTTGCAGAGGACGCCCACTTCCAAAACCCGGCGCAGAGCGGGGGGCTCCGCGTCGCCCGGTCCCCGAATCTTGCCGTCCCCCTCTTCTTCCAGTTCGAAATCGCCGTTCGGCGTGCTCACATGGCGCAGGGTCATCCGGTTTTCGGTCAACGTACCGGTCTTGTCCGTAAAAATGACGCGCGTCGCACCGAGGGTCTCCACGGCCGGCAGTCTCTTGATCAGGGCGTTTCGCCGGGCCATCAACTGCATACCCCTGGCCAGAGCAATGGTCGCTACGATGGGAAGGCCTTCCGGGATTGCGGCCACGCCCAAGGCGATGGCCGTCTCGATCATCCTGCGCGGATCCTGTCCGGCAAGAAGACCCACGGCAGCGATGACCACCGCCATGGTCAGCGTAATCCAGGCCAGCCGCCTCCCCAGGCGATCCAGACGCTTCTGAAGCGGAGTGGCCACCTTTTCCGCACTTTCCGCCAGGCTGGAGATCCGGCCCAGCTGTGTCTTCATGCCCGTGGCGACCACTATCCCCTCGCCGGACCCCTCGGTGAGCGTGGTCCCTTTGTAGATCATGCACGTACGATCTGCCAGCGGCGCCTCAGCCCGAACCGTTTCGGTGGTTTTCCGGACCGGCACCGATTCCCCGGTAAGCGCAGCCTCGTTGACGCGCAGGCTGTTGGATTCGGTCAACCGTACATCAGCGGGCGCCAGGTCTCCGCCTTCGACGACAACGACATCGCCGGGCACCAGCACTTCGGCGTCGACTTCCATTTCTCCGCCCCCGCGGCGAACGCGAATGGTGTCTCCGCCCATGGCCTTCAGGGCCTCCATCGAGCGCACCGCCTTCCATTCCGTGCCGAAGCCGATGGCGGCGTTCACGAGCAACACGGCCGCAATGGCCATGGCCTCGGCGCCGTGTCCGAACGCCAGCGCCGCCGTGCCGGCAATCACCAGAACAATAATGACCATGCTCCTAAACTGACCGAGCAGGATCTTCCAGGCGCTCTGCTTTTTGGCTTCACGAAGCTTGTTGGGCCCGTACCGATCCAACCGCCGGCGCACCTCGTCTTCCGCCAGGCCCTCCTGCAGATCCGTTCTCAGTACCTTGGCGGCCTCATCAATCGATTGCGCATAATAGGGACGTGCACTCTGTTTGTTGGTCACGCGATTCCTTTCGCAGCAGTTCGCGGAGACGCTTTCACGGGCCGGTGCCGGAATGGTCCTCATTTCATCAAGGATTGGCCCCTTGTCCCGGCGCCGAATGGTTCTCCCGTATCTACCATCCTTGTTCGCCCACGAGAGATACGAACCGGCATCCGCCCAGATTTTGCCTGCTTATCTTCCCATCTCTCTTGGTGAGTTTTGTCAACATTTGACTGAACCGATCTCCCACCGGGATCACGAGGCGACCCCCGTCGGCCAGCTGCTCCAACAGCGCATCGGGAACCCGAGGCGCACCGGCCGTGACAATGATCGCGTCGTAGGGTTGGTGCTCCTCCCACCCGAGGGTGCCGTTGAACACGCGGTAACGGATATTCGTGTACCCGAGCTCGTTCAGGATCCTCCTCGACCGGTCCCGGAGGGCCGGAACACGCTCCACGGTGTAGACCCATGAGGAGAGCTCCGCCAGAACGGCCGCTTGATACCCGCTTCCCGTCCCGATCTCCAGGGTCTTTTCAGCTCCGGTAAGCTCCAACGCCTCGGTCATCAGGGCGACCATATACGGCTGGGAAATGGTTTGACCGTGCCCGATGTGCAGGGGACGGTCGTCGTAGGCCTCGACTTCGATATCCTTTGGAACGAACCGGTGCCGCGGCACCCGGCGCATGGCCTCCAGCACCCGGGGATCTCGAATCCCGCGGGGGATAAGCTGCTTTTCCACCATCCATTCTCTCGCCTCTTCGGCATTCTCCATCATTCCGGTCTCCTCGAAAAGAGCTTCGGGGACTCCGGGGAGCGTCGGGACGAAAAGCGAAACGCAAATCCCATGAGTACATCAAGCCTCTTCCGGACGAGCACGCCTCCGAAAAAATGAGCCTTGGAAGCGCCTGCCCGAGCCGCACACCGGGAAGTCCCCTGATGCTATTTTGCTCCATTTCTATGGCTGGTTTCTACCCATAAAAGGGATTTCTTTTTGCTTCGCGTCGTCCGTCCAGGATGACGGTTTTTCAAATTGCCGAAGGTCTTATAAAGCAAAAATGTGGTTCTTCCGGAAAATGGGTGCCTGTTTTATTCGGGATACCTCTCAAAAGGGTCCCGGTAACACCATTGAAGCCCATTATTTTCTGACCGCCCTTGAGGGCGCAGGCCCCATCCTCCGGGTGGTCCCTTATTCGCTCTATCGTCCGTCTTTGTTGCGGCAGGTCGGTGTTCGGCTCGAATTTAACAGCCCGCAAAAATCCGCTGAGCGTCATGCCGGCCTGTCCCGACGAAGACGGGGCCTGTCCCGTGCTGTTCGCGGGG
>CAYVUX010000280.1:0-5358 GCA_964455075.1 uncultured Desulfobacteraceae bacterium
GAGCCCAAGGGTGGCGGGATCCATCTTCTCCATGGCCATTCGCTGCTCATCCACCGTGGCCTTCCAGAAGACCCCGCCGGCCTCCAGGGCAAAGACGCTCACCTCGTGGAGGGCCTTGCGGGTCCGCTCCATCATATCCGGGTCGGCCCGGTTGAATGTGAAGGCAAACCCATACATCATGGCATGACTCCTCCCGATGATCCGTGCCATCCCCGAATATCCCAGGTCGTATTTTTCGGCCAGTTCCATGATCTTGTGCGCACAGGCCGGATATTTGTCCACCATGATGATCGGCCCGGAGTATTCAAATCCCCCGCCCTTTTTCACGTCCGCAAACCGGCTGACGCTTCGCTGGGGCATGTCCAGAAGGGTCGGCTTCATGACCGGCGGCACCCCCATAAACCCGCCGTCCTTGCTCTTGATGAACCGGTCCAGGGAATGCCAGATGGTCTTGCGCTTGAATTCCATCTCCTCGTCCGTGTCCCCGGTAAAAAAGAGGGTGATGTGGTGGTTGTCCTTGAAGATCATCGGCTTGGGCTGGGCAAATACATTGATGTCCTCCACCATCTCCGTGTGGGTCAGTTCATAGACCATGGCCGCAACCAGGTCGTCCCGGTCCGTGATGAAGATCTCCACATCCCGCATCTTCTTTTTGGGATAGAGCTTGACCCCGATCTTGGTGATGATCCCGGTGGCCCCGAACCACCCAAGGAAAAGCCCGGTCAGATCCGGGAGGGGCGGCCCTTTGGAAAACCAGTCCGGAGACAGGGCGCAGGACCCGATGCGGCAGATCTCTCCCGATGCCAGAACCACCTCCAACCCGCAGATCATGTCGGAGTTGAATCCATACTGCTGGGTCAGCCTCCCCTGGCCGTGGATCATGACATTGGCGGCAATGGTGGCCGTGGCCGGGGAATCGGGGATGCTGTGGCGTAGCCGAGGATGGTGCTTCTCCAGATGGGCCTTGAGATATCCTTGTGACGTGCCCCCCTCCACAATGGCATGCCGGCCCGTCTCGTTGACCGCAAGTATCCGGTTCATCCGCTTCATGTCGATCACAATCCCTCCCTTGAGGGGGATGACCAGGCCGGTCAGGGCCAGGCCTGCGCCCATGGGCACCACCGGCAGCTTTTCCCGGCCTGCCAGGCGGACGATCTCCTGGATTTCTTCCACAGACTTGGGCACCACCACATAGTCGGGCTTGTGGGGGGGCATGAGCCCTGGGTCGCGGGCATAAAAATAGGCCTCTTCCGGATGATTGGACACATAGGGCTCTCCCACGATCCGGGCGAGCGACTGGACAATATCCGTCATAGCTCTCCTCCGATCCTTACATCTCGCCGATGGCCTTGCGGCAGAGGGGAATCATGTGCATGGGTTCGATCCCCTCCTTGGCCACCAGGGTCCCCAGCGTACTCTGACAGGCCGGGCAATTGAAGACGCAGACCTGGGCCCCGTGGGCCTTCATGTCGTCGATGTTGCGCTTCTGCACGTCGTGGGCCAGGTCATACCCGTAATTCATGCTCAAGATCCCGCCGCAGCAAAGCGCATTTTCATTCTGATACTCCCGTTCCACGAGTTCCACGCCGATCAGGGCCATGATCTCCCGCACAAAATGGTGCTGGTCTGCGCAGAGCCGTGATGAACAGGGCCTCTGATAGGCGGCCCGGATACGGAGGGGCCGGATCAGGTCTTTTAAGTCATTCAGCCGCTGATACAAGTATTCATAGTAATGGATGGATTTGAACGGGACCTCGATCCCGTAGGCCGGGGCCAGGTGAGTGAAGGCTCCGTAGCACTCGTCGTGGAGAAAGATCACCTCCTTGACGCCCAGATTGGCGAAGTTCTCCACCACCTGAGGGAGCCGTTCCTTGATGATGTCCGTTTCGGCAAAATGGACATAAACCACGTTGCAGAAGAACTCCTGGCCGAAGATATAAGAGGGCATGACATCCTCAAAAAGCCTTCCCTTGGTCCATTTCAGGAATTCCGGCATAAACCCGAATGACAGGACCCGCTCCTTTACCTCGCCCAGCCGGTATTTGCCCTGGGGCTCGCCGATGTTGATCCACTGCCGGGTGACGGCCCTCGGCGCGGTCAGGATCCCCTTTTCCTGGCGTCGCTCGGTGATGAGGTAGAAGGGATGGTTGCCCCTGCGGCAGTATTCCTCGCAGGCATAACAGGTGACGCAGTCGTGGAGGACAAAGGAATCCTCCCCTTTGGCAATCTTTACCATCTCGGCCACGGCCGGTTCCCTGTCAAGACGGAGGTACTGGCACTTGGCCAGGCAGTCACCGGTGGGGCAGGTCCGGCACACATTTTCGTCAAATTTTAATGCAGGCATATATTCCCTCTTCAGGCATGGGTTGAAGGTGGGCGGTCATCAAGGCAGGGGCGGCAATGGATGAGCGCTCCAGGATTTCTTTGCAGGGCTATTGTTATATAAAGCGCTTCGGCCCTGTCAAGGACAAACCCCGATTCCCCGTTTGACATTGTGAAAAAAGTAGCATAAGTACAATTTCTGAAAAATCGGAGTTGGCCGTGCCCCCAATTCAATGCCGGTTCGAGAGTACGGGTTCCGAGGCCTTTGAAAAATGCGCAGTTTCGTGAAACCCGAAACCTGAGGCCGCTCAGGTTCCACAACATGTTCTCGCGTCTTATGACAACAAAACAGGGGCAGGGGACTAAACAACAGGGAGGTCTCATGGACATATCCAGCCAACTGAGGGAGATCGTCGGTGAAGAGAGGATCTCCGACCGACCGGAGGAGCGGTTTATCTATTCGCGGGATTCGGGGGCTCAGCCGCCCCGCCACGTGGATTATGTGGTCATGCCCAGGACCGTTGAGGAAGTGAGGCAGGTGGTCCTGCTGGCCAACCGGGAAAAGATTCCCGTAACGCCCCTGGGCGGCGGCTTCACCCTGTCTGCCCTGGTGGTCCCCAACCGGGGAGGGATCGTCCTGGACATGAAGCAAATGGACCGGATCATCGAGGTCAATGAGATCAACCGCTACGCCCTGATCGAACCGGGGGTATCCCAGGCCGCCCTCCAGTCCTATCTCAAGAAGCACCACCCCCGTCTTCAGCATTCCACGCCCGAAGCCCCTCCCACGGTGACGGTGGTGGGCAACGCCCTGATCCAGGGCCACGGCCATATATCGCCCCGCTACGGGATCAATTCGGACATGGTGAACGGCATGGAGGTGGTCCTCCCCACAGGGGAAATGTGCACCATCGGCTCGGGTTGCATAGGGCCTTCCTGGTTCACGAGGGGACCCCTTCCGGACCTTCCCGGACTCTTCATCGGCTGGTTCGGCACCACCGGGATCGTGACCAAGCTCTCCATGAAGCTATTCCCCAAACCCGCATTTCGAGAGGTCCTGGCCTTTTATACCGATGACGTGGATCTCATATCAGAAGGGATCTTCGAAGCCACCCAGGTCGATCTGCTGGAAGATTTCTTTCTCATCAGCCAGGAGAAGCCCGACTGGATGAACCATGTCTTTTTCATCATCATCATATCGGGCCATTTCGAGGAGGAAATGGCATTCAAAAAGGAGGCATTCAAGCGGCTGTTTAAGGAATTCAAGGGTGGGGGCACATTTACCTTTGTGGAGGACCTCCATCCGGCTTTAAACAAGTGGTTCCTGGACGTCCCGCCCCTGGCTGCCCTGGCCGCGGACTTCAGAAAGGGGGGCGGCTTCGAGTATACCGGGGCCATCCTCCCTATCGACAAGGTCCCGGCCGCCTGGAAAAAGGGGCTGGAGATCTCGCACAAATACGGGATGATCTGCTCCTATGTCCATCAGGTCCTCCTCGGCCACAGCGTCATGTTCGGGTTCAACTACTCCTTTAACCGGGCCGATGAAAAGGACATCGAAAACACACGCAAGGCCCTGGAGGAATCGAATCAAACCACCCTTGATCTTGGAGGGATGATCTGGAAGGGAGAGCTGGGGGCACAGCAGATGATGCTGAAGGAGATGGATCCCCAAACCGTAGAGCTTATCCGGAAGGTGAAAGGACTCCTGGATCCCAACGGGATCATGAATCCGGGCAACTGGGAGTTGGCATGAGATGACGGATACAGCCCGCCACGATCGCATCTTGCCGGAGACAGGAGAACTCCTGGTTCTAGGGGTGACCGGCGGGGTCGCCAGCGGCAAGAGCACGGTGGCCGGCATGCTGGCGGAACTGGGCGCGTCCATCGTCGACTTCGACATGCTCGCCAGAGAGGTGGTGGCCCCGGGCCGGCCTGGTTTTCAGGAGATCGTCGCGTATTTCGGGAAAGAAGTTATTGGAGAGGACGGCCATCTGGATCGGAAGCGTCTGTCCGAAATCGTGTTCCAGGATCCGGCCAAGCGGCGGAAACTGGAGAGGATGACCCATCCCCGCATTCTGGAGGCCTTTATGTGCCGGCTGCGGCAACTGGCCGAAAAGGACCCTCGCGCCATCGTCCAGGCGGTAGTCCCCCTCCTGTTTGAGGTCGGTCTGGAGCCCCTGGTCCACAAGGTCCTGGTGGTCTATGTGTCGCCCGATATCCAGATTGAGCGGCTCATGGAGCGGGATCAGATCAGCCGCGAGGAGGCGAGGCGCATCCTCGCGGCCCAGATGCCCATCGACCAGAAGGCGGCCCGTGCCGACTTTGTGATCCGCAACGAGGGGGATGTGGAGGAAACCAGGAAACAGGTCACGGACCTTTGGAGGCAACTCCAGGAGATGCAGAACGCGAAGTAACAAAGTGCAATTATTTGACGATCTCAAGGGGGAAACCATGAACCAGACAACGACATCCATCCAGCCGGTGGACCGCGTGGAGATCCTGACCCTCATGGACAACTATGTGGACGTGCTCCTCGCCAATACCGAGACCGTTACCCGCCCGCCGCTATCCAAGACCGGGGACATCCCCACGGACACCCTATTGGCAGAACACGGCCTTTCACTTCTGGTGACCGTTTATAAGGGAGATGAGACCCATACGGTCCTCTGGGACGCCGGATACAGCAACATAGGGGTCATGCACAATCTGGACATGCTCGATGTGGACCTGGGCCGGGTGGAGGCCGTGGCCCTGAGCCACGGCCATATGGACCATACCGGGTCCCTCTATCCGGTGTTGGACAGGATCCCACGCAGGATCCCCCTGGTTGTCCACCCTGGGGTCTTTGACGCCCCCCGTTTTTTCGGCCTGGCGGACGGCCGCAGGCTCCGCTTTCCCCAGACCCTGGTGAAGGAGGATCTCATAAGACGCAATATCGATCTGGTGGAAAACGCCACCCCCACCCCCCTTGCCGACGGGACCATACTAGTCACGGGCGAGGTGGAACGGGTGACCTCTTTTGAAAAGGGACTCCCC
>CAYVUX010000281.1:0-5351 GCA_964455075.1 uncultured Desulfobacteraceae bacterium
CTCAATCGCGACGACCAAATCCGACCCAAATCTGAGCGTCAATTCTGTGAATTTGTTTTTGAGTGAGCCCTAAGACCTCCGAACCGGGGGAACGCCTGCCAAACACCCTACTTGAACGGCCCCTATTGTGCAAGGCCCGAACCCTCCCTTTTGGAACGGCCGGCAGAACCCGGGGCAAGACAAGGCCCCACGCGAGAGGTGAGATTTTCCCCCTTACATATTTCTTTTGCAAAGCGGATATATCTATGATAAACAAGAAAAAATGAAGAAAAACAAGTGGGATGATGCCTATGCCAGAAGGGCGAGGACAGAGAAGTATCTTGCCCGATCCGTTTATAAACTTCAAGAAATCGACAAAAAATACAGAATCATTCGGGAGGGGTTCAAGGTCCTGGACCTGGGATGCTTCCCGGGGTCGTGGTCCCAGTACGCGATCGAAAAGGCGGGCCCGGGGGGAGAGGTGGCCGGGGTCGACGTGACCCGGCCGGGATCGGTTCTATCTCCCGGGTTCACATTCATCCAGGGTGACGTCCTGGACATGGATGTAGAGCGCCTTGCCCGCGACGTGGGAACTCGGGATCTGGTACTGAGCGACCTTGCCCCCGCCACAACCGGCATTCGATCCACGGATGCCGTGCGATCCACCCGCTTGGCCGGACGGGCTTTGGAGATCGCCCTGAAGGTTCTTCGGACGGGTGGGCATTTCGTGTGCAAGGTCTTCGAGGGCCAGGATCTGAAACCGTTCAAGGAACAGGCCTCGGGCCATTTTCAGCAAATCCGACTATTCAGGCCTTCCGCGGTTCGCAAGGGGAGCAGGGAAGTCTACATCATCGGGTTGTCCACGAGAAGGAGGATGTGAGCGATGTCTGGCCATTCGAAATGGAGCTCCATCAAGCACAAGAAGGGTGCTGCAGACGCAAAGAGAGGGAAAATTTTCACCAAGCTGATCAAGGAAATTACCGTGGCGGCTCGCATGGGAGGCGGCGACCCCGACGGAAATCCCCGTTTGAGATCAGCCATCGCCGCGGCAAAGGCCGAGAACATGCCCAAGGAGAACATAGAAAGGGCCATCAAAAAAGGGACGGGAGAACTCGAGGGCGTCTCCTACGAAGAAACCAGTTACGAAGGATACGGGCCCGGGGGTGTGGCCGTGCTCGTGGATTGCCTCACCGACAACAAGAACCGGGCGGTGGCGGAGATCAAGCACTTGTTTGAACGCAACGGCGGCGGCCTCGGGGAACCCGGATGCGTGTCGTGGATGTTTGAAAAGAAGGGCATTATTGTCCTGGAGAAAGACCAGGTGGACGAGGAGCGTCTGCTCGACGTGGCCCTGGAAGCCGGGGCCGAAGACGTGAACGAGGAAGAAACCGTGTTCGAGGTGGTCACGGAGCCTTCGGATTTCGAGGCGGTGAAGGAGGCGATTGAAAAGGCCGGAATGCCTTACACCGTATGCGAGATCTCCATGACGCCGAAAACCACGGTAAGCCTGGAAGGGAAAAAGGCGCAGCAGATGTTGAGCCTGATCCAGGCCCTCGAAGACAATGAAGACGTGAACAATGTATACGCCAATTTTGACATCCCCGACGACGTCATGGAGGCCATAGGATAATGCTCGTATTGGGGGTAGATCCCGGCTCCCATGTGACCGGTTACGGGCTCGTGAACCAGGAGGGCAACCGGCTGAACCACATTGCCTCCGGCCGCGTCCGTCTTTCCTCCAAGGCTCCCTTCTTTGAGCGGATCCACAGGGTCTTCCAATCCATGTTGGAGATCATGGACCACTATGGTCCGGAGCAGATGGCCATCGAGGATGTTTTTTTCTCCAAGAATGTCAAAAGCTCCCTGAAACTCGGGCATGCAAGGGGAGCCGTGCTGATCGCGGCCGTACAGAAGGGATTGCGGATTTTCGAGTACACCCCGCTCGAGATCAAGAAATCGATCGTCGGCTACGGCCGGGCCGACAAGGGACAGGTCCGTTCCATGGTTCGAATCCTTTTGAATCTCAAGGGGACACCAGACCTGGACACCTCCGACGCCCTCGCCGCAGCCATCTGCCATTTGAATTGGTCGAGATTCGATTCCGGCCTCTTGTCGGTTTCCCCCGTGATGCGAAGATGATTGCCCATATTCGCGGCCTGCTATTCAAAAAGACACCCGAATCGGTCATCGTTCAGGTTGGCGGAATCGGATATGAAGTGCTGGTTCCCCTTTCCACATTCTATTCCCTCCCGGACGAGAACCGGGAAGTGGACCTCTACATTTACACGCATGTCCGTGAGGACGCCCTCGTGTTGTTCGGTTTCTCGACCCGCCTCGAAAAGGACCTTCTGTTGATGCTGATCTCGGTTTCAGGTATCGGGCCCAAGCTGGCCGTGAACATCCTTTCCGGAATAGGTCCCGAGGAACTCCTCGACGCTGTCGCGTCGGGAGACTCGGCGCGTCTTCAAAGGATACCGGGAGTCGGGCGAAAAACCTCGGAACGGATTGTCCTGGAACTCAAGGATCGTGCCGCCCGGTTCGGCTCTCAAGGGGAAAAGGCCGCGACGGCGGCGGACTACCGGGGACAGGAGGGAATGGAAGCCGCCGTTTCCGCCCTTATGAACCTTGGATATGCGGCCAAGCCCGCGAGGGAAGCGGTGGAGAAGGCCCATTCGACCCTGAAGGATGGAGATCTTGAGGGCCTGATCAGGGAGGCCCTGAGAATCCTTTCATGAACCCGGATCCGGGCCGTTTCCGGTCTGTTCGAAAATGCGCCCGGTTCCATGGAATTGTTTTGGACCGCCCATGGAAAATCGACTGATAGACCCCGAACCGCAGGCCGAAGAGATTCCGTCGGAGGTCAGCCTCCGGCCCCGGAACCTGGAGGAATATGTCGGCCAGGAAGACCTGAAAAGAAATCTCAAGGTCTTCATCGAGGCCGCGAGGGGCCGCTCGGAGGCGTTGGACCACGTGCTTTTTCACGGAAGCCCCGGGTTGGGCAAGACCTCTCTCGCCCACATCATTGCCAACGAACTCGGGGTGAATATCAAATCCACCTCAGGGCCGGTTTTGGAGAAGTCCGGAGACCTGGCAGCCATCCTGACAAGCCTCGATCCCAGAGACGTCCTGTTCATCGACGAAATCCACCGGTTGAACCACGTCGTCGAGGAGATGCTCTACCCCGCCATGGAGGATTACGCCCTGGACATTATCATCGGACAGGGTCCTTCCGCACGAACCATGAAGATCCCCCTTCCCCCCTTTACCCTGGCCGGCGCGACCACGAGAGCCGGATTGCTCACGCCCCCACTCCGGGATCGCTTCGGGGTGATCTTGAGACTCGATTTCTACGAGCCGGAAGATCTCCAGCAAATCGTACTCCGCTCCGCCGCCCTCCTCGACATTTCATCCAACACGGACGGGGCGTACGAAATCGCCAGAAGGGCGCGGGGAACGCCACGAGTGGCCAACCGGCTTCTGAGGCGCGTCCGGGATTTTGCGCAGGTTGAGGCCGACGGGATCATCTCCAGGGAGGTGGCGAGCCACGCACTGGATATGCTCGAGGTGGACGATCGGGGCCTGGATCGCATGGACCGGCACATTCTATTGACCATCATCGACAAATTTGACGGAGGCCCTATCGGTCTGGACAGCCTTTCCGCAGCGGTGAGCGAAGAAAAGGACACGCTGGAGGACGTCTATGAACCGTTCTTGATCCAGCAGGGATTCCTGAAGAGAACGCCCCGCGGGCGAATGGCCACCAAAAGAGCCTACCAGCATCTGGGATTCCCCTGGACGGAGACAGACCGACTGAGGCAGGAAAGACTCTTCCCCTCATCCCGGACCACCAGGTGAAGATCTTTCTTTGTTTTTTTCCCATCGTTCCCGAGGAAAAGCCCCGGATTGGAGCTTCAGGTCTTTGAACGCTTCGGATCCCCTGGTCTCTGTGTTTGAGGCTGTGTCGCAAGTCGTCATCCCGGCCACGTCCCGTGAAACGGGGCGCGAGCCGGGATCCAGAAGTTCTCGGTATGATGGCATTTTCCTGGATTCCGGATCTCTCTATGCTTCGCGTCGTTCGTCCGGAATGACGTCTTTCGAATTGCGACAGAGTCTGGTTTGCACAAACGGAGGATTGTGCGTTATACTCCCGGATACTCTTCCACACCCGAAAAGGAGGGTTCAAGAATGAGAAACCGGTCACGGGATGTTTTTTTTATAACGAGTTGCCACACACTCCTCGCACTCTTTGCGGTCTCTGTCTCCCTGGCGGGAGCCTCGGGGGATTTTTCCCGTCTCCGATCGAACATGGTTTCCGGCCAGATCGAGGCCAGAGGGGTCGAGGATCCCAGGGTGCTCGAAGCCATGAGAAAGGTGCCCAGGCACTTGTTCGTGCCGGAGTCCGATCGGCACCTTTCATACCGGGATCACCCCCTGCCCATCGGAGAGGGCCAGACCATTTCACAGCCTTACATTGTGGCCTTCATGACCGAAACGCTTCAGCTCCAATCCGACGACCGGGTTCTGGAAATCGGGACAGGCTCGGGCTATCAGGCGGCCGTTTTGGCGGAAATCGTCCGGGAGGTCTATACGATCGAAATCATCGAATCGCTTGGGAAACGCGCACGCCGCATTCTCGAGAAGCTTGGATACAAAAACGTTCACGTGAAGATCGGGGATGGGTACAAGGGCTGGCCGGAGATGGCGCCTTTTGACGCCGTGATCGTGACCTGTGCGCCCCATCGGATTCCGACCCCCCTGGTGGAACAACTGGCCGAAGGTGGACGCATGATTATCCCGGTGGGAGAAACCGGCGGGGTCCAGAACCTGGTCAAGGGCGTTAAACGGGGAGACAAGCTGGAAACGCGGGGGGTGCTTCCCGTCCGATTCGTCCCCATGCTGAGGTCCACTCCCGAGGACTAAAAAAGTTTGCCTTGTCGTTCGACTTCCCCGCTGTCCTCGCTGACCCGCTCGACAGGAAGGATTTCTCCTTTCAAGAGAAACCGTTCAAACAGGCGGTTGAAATCCGTCCAGCTGCCTTCTTGCCGATCCCTTTCCATGAACTGCTGAAGGCCTCTTATCTTGGCGTCCAGATCGTCGATCATATGAAGGGCAAAGGCCTCCAGGAACTTCGGCCGTTTCGGAGAACCGAATTCAAAGTGGCCGTGGTGGCTCAGGATCAGGTGCTTTATCTTCAATCCCAGATCGGGGGGGAATCTTTTCAGCGTTCGGATTTTTTCCTCCACCATGCTGACGCCTAAAACCAGATGGCCCACGAGGCGCCCTTCATCGGTGTAATCTACGGCCGGATGATGGTGGAGTTCACGTATCTTTCCGATATCATGAACAAAGGCACCGAAGAGGAGGAGGTCCGC
>CAYVUX010000282.1:0-5343 GCA_964455075.1 uncultured Desulfobacteraceae bacterium
GGCCCAGAATAACGGATATGGTGGCGATTCCGGTAATAGCTGCAATTAAAATTACCTGCGTCGAGGTATTCATGTTGACGGCGAACAGGTAGTTCAGGCCTGCATTTACCTGGGTGACCCCCAGCCCGAGAGAAGTCGCCAGCCCCATCATGGTGGCCGTTACCGAAAGCACGTCGATAATATGGCCCCATAAACCGTATATTCGGTTGCCGATTACCGGGTAGAAAACTGACCTTATGGTTAAAGGGAGTCCCTTGTTGAAGGCAAAAAAGGCCAGGGACATGCCGACCAGGGTATAAATCGCCCAGGGGTGCAGTCCCCAGTGCAGGAAGGTGATCCGCATGGCCTCCTTGGCCGCCGGGATCGTATACCCCTTGCTCTGGACGGGCTCCATGAAATGGTAGAGCGGTTCGGCAACGCTCCAGAAGAGAATGCCGATCCCCATTCCCGCGGAAAAAAGCATGGCGAACCACGAAAGCCGGTTGAAATCGGGGACCGCGTTCCGGCCCCCGAGCCGGATGGCGCCGTACCTGCTGAACGCCAGGTAAAGCATGAAAAACAGATAGAAATTGACGGCAATCAGCAGAAACCACCCGACATTGTCCGAAATCCCGGCCTGTATCGCCGAAAAGACCGCCTCCATGGGTTCGCCGACCGCAAGGGTGATGCCGATAAACACGATCAGCAGGACCACGGCCGGCCAGAACACGGGAGGGTGGATATTAAAGCAGGAACCGGGCTCGTTTGCGCGTTTGTTCGATTCGGCTGTCATCCCTTATGCCGCCTGTCGATTTGTTTGGGTCGTGGAAAATGTCCTCCCTGAGTTGGATCAGGAGATGGGTCGGTTCAACGGATCCCAGTGATTCCTATGGGTTCTTTGTTGATATTTTGGTTTTGGACACTGGAAGCGCTTTTTGTTGGCGAAATTCGATCTCCTCACGGATCCGGCTTCCTTTGAAACAGCCCGAGGATGTTGCCTCCACAGATTTTCTCGAGGTCGCTGTCCGTGAAACCGAGGCTTTGAACCCGGCGGAGTTCCTGCTGAGGATCCCCGAAGGGGTGGTCGCTCCCAAAGAGCAGCCGCCCGGGGCCGTATCGATCTATGAACTGCTTCATCTCTATGCGGCCGGCCAGTGCGGTGTCGGCAAAAACGTTCTCATCTTCCCAGATGCCGGCTTCCAGGAGGCGTGCGAAGCCGCCGTTCAGCATCCCCAGGTGCGGGATGATCACCGGGGTTCGGCCGGCGATGCGCTGTAGAAAGGTCCTGGTCTCTCCGAACGTCTCCTCCAGTACCATGGGCAGCCGGCGTGAGCAAATGGCTGCGATCATGGCTTCGCATCCCGGGTGGTCATAGCGATAAACGGGTTCTCCTGCATGGTGGTGCCATTTGATTCCGGAGAAGCCCTTGTCCAGATCCTCCACGAGAAAATCGTTCCACACAAAATAATAGGCGAATACCTGCGGGTGCTGATCTGCGACGGCCAGCAAATAATCATGGGCCCGCCGACGACAAGACCGCCATCCGTCGTTGTCGTCAAAATCGGGGTCATGTCGGTAATAGATGTCCTCAACCGGAGCGAAAAGGCAGGCGCCCGTGATTCCGGCCTTCTGAAGCAGGGGCTGGATGCCGGTGTAGGGTTGGGAGACGTTCTGGACCCCGCAGTGGATATGGCTGTCGATAATCAGCATGAATGCCCCTTCCGTTTGGGTTGGGGAGGTGTCCGAGGGTTCTTTCCGGCCAGCATAGGATGGGAAGTGTGATATTTCAAGCGGCATATACTCTGAAGGATGGGTCAATTCCTAAAGGGGTTGTTAAAGAGGGGCCGGATTTGTACTATTAAAACTGTTGTACTGTACCTTCGAGTCGGACGTGAATGGGAATTCTCGGCTGCCTGAGCAGGGCGCAATTTCAGGCAGTTTACGGCAGGCGAGCGCCGGTCTCCTCTCGACGGTGATGCTGCTGTGAAATCCTGCGGGTGTCGGAACGGCAACGAAGACTTGAACGGGGAACGCACCGGTCACGTGGAAACAGGGCGCCTTCAACCTCCTTCTTTTTGACAAAAAGGAAAAGGAACCATGACTCGTGTGCATGACTTGAAGTTTTACAGATTCATCATGGACAGCCTTCCGGTGGGGATTGTCACCGTGGATTCCGAACGGAGGATTACCAGCCTCAATCCATGGGCCGAAGAGATCATCGGTTACTCGGAGGGGGAGGCCCTGGGTCGTTTTTGCGGCGAGATAATGAGCGGAGGCCGGTGCAAAACCCGATGTCCGCTGAAAACGGTCATCAGCAGGGAAAATCCGGTAGTGAGACTGGAGACTACCGTCCAGACGAGGAGCGGAGAAAGGATTCCGGTCCGAATGAATACGGCGGCGCTCTTGGATGATCAGGGGAACCTTATTGGAGGGGTAGAGGCCTTTCAGGACATTTCCTACCTGAAGGCCCTTGAGCGCGAAAGGGACAGCTTTGTGTCCATGATTGCCCATGACATGAAATCCTCGATCACCGTTATCGGGGGGTTTGTGCTGAGGCTCCTGAAGAAGTCTGAGGGCCTGGATCCGGCAAAACGCAAGAAGTACCTTGAAATCGTTCGGAATGAAACGGGAAAGCTCGAAGCCATGATCAAGGATTTTCTGGAATTTTCCCGCTTGCAGACGGGAAGCCTTAAATTGGATTTTGCTCCAACATCTCTCGATAAGGAACTGATGGAACTTATCGAGTCCTTTCAGGTCAAGGCGTCGCAATCCGGAGTCGGGCTGGAGTTGGAAACGGAGGACACCCTTCCTTTGATTGAGGCGGATTCGGGGCGTCTGAGGCGGGTGTTCGCAAATCTTATCGACAACGCCATCAAGTTTTCGAAAAAGGGTGGAAAGGTGGTCGTCCGCGTCCGGGAAACCGGAGAAGACGTGAGTGTTCGCGTCATCGACCAGGGAACAGGTATCGATTCGGAAGATCTGCCCTATATTTTCGATCCGTTTCGCCGGGGAAAGGGGGAGCAGCCGGCGGAGGGCTTCGGTCTGGGTTTGGCCGCCGTGAAGGTGATCGTAGAGGGACACGGCGGAAGTGTCCATGTAGAAAGCGAGTTGGGAAAAGGCTCGGAGTTCGAGGTGGTGCTTCCGAAAGATGCAAAAAACAGGAAAAAGGAAAGCCCGGGAGGATTCAGGCCTATGCAGGGGAAGCTGCTTTAAACCGAAGGGCGGAACGCGAAGGATCGTAAGTCGCAGCACATAAGAGCGCGTCGCAATCTGAAAAACGTCATTCCGGACGAACGACGCGAAGCAGAGAGAGATCGGGAGTCCAGGAAAATAGGATCACAACGTTTTTGATCCCGGTTTGCCCCGGTTCAAGGGCTTGACCGGGTGGACGAATTAGCGCACCGTCGCTGTTTTCAGGCTCCACAGAGAAAAGGCGTCTCGTAGCACGCCTTTCTCTTTTTGTGGATGGGATTCCCTGGGCGGGCTACAGCCTTGGATCGATGTGACCGGGCCCCCCGCACTCGGGAGTGTAGCAGGTTACATTCAAGAAGTCGCACTTTTCCTTGCACTGTGGGCATACGTCCGGCGGTGTCGACGCAGTTATCAGGAAGCCGCATTTGCCGCACTTCCAGTATGTCTGTCCGCACTGGGGGCAAATATCCCCTTCGAATTTCCCCGACGCAGTGTAGCCGCAGTGGGCGCATTCCCATTGATTCTCCTTGCTTGTCATGGTTTGGTTCCTCCTTTAAGAGATGGGTGTCGTGCTGAAATCCTGACGTCGCGCTTATCAAATTATTATATCACGTCGGCCGCCCTTTGCGCAAAGTCATCCGGGCGCGCCGTGTCCGGCCCCGCCGAAAGCTCAATCCCCTCATCCGAGCGACAAGCGCGTTTCCATCAAAAAGCATGCTTCATTCTCAGATGCGACCATCGGTGCGTGATGTGGCAACCCCAGCAATGATCGCGTGATTCCAGCATCCGGAACTTTGATTTGCCTTGATGTTCTTCCATGATGCGGCGCCAGAACCCTTCATCCAAATGCGATCGGGGGGGCCTATGACACCGCGAGCATTGTCTTTTCTTCTCCGAAGGATGTTGAAACCCGGCAATTCTCCAGGTGCTGATGCCATGGCATCCCCGGCAGTCCTGCCCGAAGAGCCCTTCATGGGGATCCAGGTGGCATTGGGTGCACAACAAATTCTCGTTCAGCAGGGCATGATCCATGTGGGAAATGCCGTCCCGAGTTCCCTTGTGCTCGGTGTGGCATTTCATGCAGTGCACCCGCGCCTCATGAAAACGGATCTGGGGTTTCAACCCTTGGACATCCCCGAAGTCGTGGCACTGGAGGCACATTTCTTCCGCGGGGCCCTTCCATGGGATGTGGCAGGATTCACACTCTTCGATAAATGCATGGGTGCTGCTCAGGGGCCCCGGCCGAGCGGCCTCGTCGTAGACAAAGAGCATCAGCGAAAAAGCAGTCACTCCCACACAGAATGCCACATTATAAAGCTTTTTCATGGGAGCCATTTGAGACCATAATACAAGGAAGTCGCCACGTGAACCAGCACCAGGGCGAAGAGAAGGCAGGTCAGATAAATGTGCACCCTGCTCCACGTGGAGAAAAGCGCCCGGGTGGCGGAGAACGCCTCGATGGTATGCTCGGCCGTCGCAATGGATTGGGCAAGATCCCTCAGGGATTCGCAGCGTTCCGCCTCTTCCGTCAGATCTCCTTCACCGTGGGCGAAATGACCTGACGAATCGGGTGACACTCCGTTTTCCTTCCCAAAATATGCCAGACAATAGGCTGCTCCGAGTTCCTTCTTTCTAGAGTGAAAGACATCCTTGAGCGCCTCGAGGTCGCGCGTTTGTTCCTTGAGACCCCGTTTCACCTTGCCGTATAAGTATCTCCCGGTAATTCCGCTGAGGACGACGGTTACCATCAGCACGAAGGAAATGTTTCCGATGAAGCTCGCCAGGTTATGGCCGGAATGAAGTACGACCAGAGAAGGGCCGACAAGACCATAGAGTATGTGCGTGTTGAGTGGGTTTTTCCGCCCTTTCTTTCCCTGGATGCGTTTGCGAAAGGGATACACAAGGGTGAGGGCCATCACCACGGTACCTGATACGCCGAAAAAATGGCCCGGCAGACTCCCCGAGGAGAATTGGACCGGGAGCAGCAGGAAACCGACCACCAAAACAATGAAGAATACGGAAAGCAGAATACGTATTTGGTTTTCTTCCAGCATCACCCATGCATCCCTGCGTTGATTTCATGAAAGCCTTCCAAGGCCTCGTTCTGTCAAAAACTCGCGCTAAGGGCTCACTCAAAAATAAATTCACAGAATTGACGCTCAGATTTGGGTC
>CAYVUX010000283.1:0-5336 GCA_964455075.1 uncultured Desulfobacteraceae bacterium
GCTCTTCAAATATCCGACAGGCGCTCTCTCCGTCTCCTGCAGGGAGGACGCGGTATCCCAAGCTATGGAGGAATTCTTCGGCGGGTTTTCGAATACTCTCTTCATCGTCCACCAGGAGAATCGTCCCGCTCCCGCCCTGGAGGGGCGTTTCCTGTTCTTCCGTCTCCCGGCCCCTGGCATCCGGGTCTTCGATTGTAAGGGCCGGGAAAACTATCCTGAATATGCTCCCCTTTCCTTGTCGGCTTTCACAATCGATATGACCGCCGTGGCTTTTTACAATACCGTAGACCACGGACAGGCCCAGTCCCGTTCCCATCCCCTGCTCCTTGGTGGTAAAAAAAGGTTCAAAGATACGTTCCCGCACCCTGTGGCTCATGCCGGTTCCGGTGTCCATAACAGACAGCCTCACACCCCGACCGGAAGCCATGCCCGGACGATCCGCTGATCCGTCACTGTTTAAGTCGATGTTCTCCGTCTTGAACACGAGTCGGCCTCCGTCCGGCATGGCATCCCTCGCATTGACGCCGAGGTTCATGATGATCTGCTCGATTTGGACCGAATCCGCGTTAATTGTATCCAAATCCGCGGCAAGATTCAGTTCAATATGGATCATCTTGGGGATCGTCCTCTCGAGCACTTTGCAGATCTGAAGGACCTCCCGGTTCAGATCCAGGGGCTTGAGTTCGCTCTCTACCTTTCTGCTGAATATGAGCAGTCGTTTGGTCAAGTCACTCGCTCTACGCACCAGCTGATCGATCAACTGCAACCTCTCGTATTCCGGATCGTCTCGACTGCGTTTCCTCAGCATAATCTGTCCGGTACTGAATATTCCCTGCAGGATGTTGTTGAAATCGTGAGCAATTCCCCCCGCCAAGGTTCCGACGGCCTCCATCTTCTGGGCCTCCTGAAGCTGCGCTTCCAGGGTCCTCTTTTCCTGTCCGGTCTTTCTCAGCTCCGTGATATCGTTGCCGATGCAGAGGATTTCCACGACGTCGCCGTCTCTATCGAAAATCGGCCTGTAGGTCCAGGCGATCCAGGCTGTTTCACCGGTCTTTAGCAACGTCTGGTTTTCACCCACGACCTGCCGCTGGGGCTCTCGTTGAAAAATCCCGACGAGATTCTCCAAGCTTCTCCGGATCTCCGGTGTGTTGGGAAGTATGGTCTCGGTAAGGCATCTCCCAAGAATGTCTTTTTCAGAATAGCCGAAAAATTTTTGGGCGAATTCGTTGAAAAACGTGACCGCTCCCCGGGGATCCATCCTGAGGATGATGCTGTTCGCATTTTCCACAAGTTCACGATACCTTTTTTCGCTCTCCTGGAGCTTTTGAAAGGATCTGGCGTTGACAATGCTGACGGCGGTCTGCGAAGCCACCCCCATCAGCAGGCTCATGTCGCTCTGGGTAAGAGGCCTCTTGGATCTCACGTTGTCCACCGCCAGGATCCCCAGAGATTCGTCTTCATAGACAATGGGGACCGCGATCAGAGAGTGAACGCCCATCTTTTTTGCAACCTCCAGGCTTCTTCTAGAAAGGGAAGACTCGCTCGCGCTCAAATCGTTCATCAAAATGGGTTTCCGCTCCTTGAATGCCATCACGAACACGCCCTTTGAAGCCGGGTTATCCAGATGGAATTCCGTCCCCTCAAGCAATTCCTTGTGCCCACCGACGTACCCGTACCCGGCCATGTGCATAAGCCGGGTCTTCTCCGGGTTGGCCAGCATGATCATACCTCTATCGAAATCCAGGCGCCTTTCCATGATTTCGACGACCATGCAAATCAGTTTCTCCACATCCAGGACTGTCGATGTGGCATGGCCGATTTCCTGGACCAACAGCGCGCTGTCATAGCGCATCCTTATCTCTTCTATCAGCGCCTGGGCCGCATCGCCCTGGGCATGGAGGGTGCCCAGAAGGTCACGCTTCTCGAAAATAAAGACCGCTGTCAACAAACTCATCGAAAAGAGGAAACAGAAAGCCAGGAACCCGAACCAGAGCATCAAGGGAAGAACAAAAAAGAGGGCGACGGAAGCGACGCCACCCATTAATGCGGCGAAGCAAAGCATCCTTCTCAAAAGAATGGATTTCGATTTGTCCCAGGAAATCACATAGCGGCCCCTGTCATCTCCCCTGTGTATGCACTCGGGATGTTCGACCTTCGCAAACTTGTGGGTAAAGATCCGCGCCATGGCTTCGAACATTCCGATCCTGTTTTCGCACTGATAGGGCTTTTCCCGCACCCCCGCAGCCAAAGTCACGATTACTTCGACCTGATTGCTCCCAAGCTGCTTTGTCTCGAACCGGTGGGCCCGGCTCAGTGTTGAGGCGATTCTGTCAAGCATCCTGTACGCACCGGCCGGCGTGATAAAGCCGAGGGCGTACTGCCGAATGGAGCTCGAAGCCTCAGAGAAAACGGCGTATCGGCCCGCCTCTCTCGCAATGTCTGGATTCGACGTATCTTCCCTGAGATGTTCATAGAAAAGGTCCACCTGTTCCTGGGTGAACCAGTGGGCCTTGTCTTCTACTTCGTAGGTAGCGATTCGAGACCGATTCAAGAGAGACGCTGTATCCAGGTTCGGATAATGCTTGGCAAGATAATCCACATAAATCTTGATAAGACGGCTATTGTACAGGCTCTCATTCCTCATGAACTTCCCCGATGGGCCTCCGCCCTGCCGGGACCCCGAATTCCCCCTCGAGGTTTCACTCAAAAGAGATCCTAAAGCGTTCATCCATGTACTCCATGTAGCGGTCCGCATGCCTCACGTTAAGGATCCAGAGCCGATATGTCTTCTCAGAGGGAATCCCCGTCTCATCTACCCAATCCGGGGGATAAAGAAGGACAGGGACCACCTCCTTTTCATAGCTCTTGCTCAGCCGGGCGACCGCCGCTAAGAGGATGTCCCACCTCATCTCCTCGGGTTTTACCACGAATACCTTAATCGAGTCCAATAGGCCCGAAAGATTCACTCCCAGCTCGCATTTTTCTTCGACGAAGACGGCATTCAGACCCTCATCTCGGTGAAGCGCATGAAAGCGAACCCGCCTCAGAAGCCCTGCATTTTCATACATGGCTTCCAGTCCCCCGGGAACCGGGCCGAACGACCCTTTTCCGACCACGTCCATGGCCTTCAGAAGAAGCCCCCCGGAGACATGGTTGTAGAATCTGGTAAACTCCCACAGATCCGAAGCCGTACACGGCCCAAGCGCCCAATCCGAAGGAAGCACTGGCGGACATTCCGGGCGAGGAAACGGCAGGTAGTGGAAAAGATCCACAGAGGAAGCTCCCGGGTCCACCAGGCTCTCCACGAAATCTCCGAATATGCGCTGGGGGATCCTGTTTTCAGGCCTGAAATAGGTCATTGCATAATCCATTCCGGAGCAAGGCAGACGGTGCATGTCATTCAGGTAATGCATAATCTGCTTCAGTACCAGAAAACCCGTTCTACGTCTTCCCTTCATCCTGGAGGAATGATGTTGGATCAACCACGCCCTCTCGTAGGCTTTCACCAGGGCGATGTGCGCATGAATGCGCCCGTTTTCTTGATAAGTAAAGTGCTTTCCGATTTCGGGATGGTTCTCGAATACCCTCCTGTAGTTCTCCTTAAAGACATCCCGGGCCGATTGAATCAGGGTATATTTGGCAGGATAAATAAACCCGGAATCGAAAAAGAATTCCCAAATTTTTTCAGCGTCGGCAGGGTTCTGTGCAAAAAAATGAGGGTCCAGCGCATGCGCCAGAAGGCCGCTCAAGAGGCTGTAGTCCGCGATGTCCATGTCCAGAATGGCGATCCCACATCGGGTGCCTTCATCCGTCCTTTCCGACCGGTAGATCACCTGGGCTTCACAGCGTATTTGTAAGGCTCCAGAGAAATCGATGATCAAGCCCGGAATGATCATTCCCGGCGTCAGGATCTCCTCCCCCGGCTTTTCCACCACCGAAAAGCCCGACGTGGACATATCTGCCACATCCAGTTGAAATCGGCGCCCCACCAGGGGGTGATCGAACACAAGGCTGGGCGAAGGGCTCAATCTCTGTCTGGGATTGCGTATCTTTCTCTTTCTGAAACGGCGGATGGATCGGCCCATAGGCGCCATGACTATCTCCATGCAGGAGTCTTCCTGAACCTCTCGAACGCATTCGCACTCGCTGTTTAGGAAAACGCGGCTTCCGGAGCTCAACTGCACATTGGCGCTCATGTCCGGATTGAACCACTCGTAAGAAGACACGGATTGCTCCATCAGGCGTATACGAAATCCCACCGGACTGAAATCGATCAGTACCCCCCCGGCGGCAAATCCGCTCTGACTTAGTTTGGCCGACACGTCCCCTTCGCAGCGATATCGCCGAACAAGCCGTTTGCCCACGCAGAAGCACTCATCGGGCAACCGTACTGTGAAACTGTCCACGGTCCTTTGTTGAAAGACAGCGGGAAAAGCAATGAGAGTCGACCCGTCATCGACCAAGACATGGAGCGGCATGTATGTGTGCCACCGGAACGGAGGGGCCTCCTCCTTGTCCCATCTACAGGTAAGCTCATTCCCTGTAACAGGATCGGGACGTGCCCTTACCAGGATGAAATCTTCGTAGGTGGGATGGCGAAGATGAACCAGGACGTGCTTGTTCTCAAAATGGAGATGGTTCAGTTTGTTGATCAGAAAATGACAGGCTATTCGGGGTGCGTCTTCCAGGGACCGGAAAATCTTCGAATGGCGGAAGACCCGAGGGAAAGAATCGGTACTTTCCCCAGCGGCGAATGCATCAATCTTTGAATCCATCCGCAAGAGATTGCTCGAGCGGTTCCCATCCATTCGAGACGTGCCTTATCGGAGCCCTTGAAAACCGCTTCCATTTACGAGGCGTTAGACAGGTGTCCATCCATAAATAGCGCTTTTCAAAGGTCCCTCGTTCGGGGGTAAGCCAAGGCGAAGATAGTTGCCCGCCCACTTTTTAACGCGAGGCCGCTCGCCCGGCCCCGCCGAAGACGGCCTGCGTTAAAAAAAGGGCACGCGACAAACATTCTTTATAAGAATACAACTTGTTGAGGTATCTGTCAACAGAAAACACCATATATGGAAATTTCCTGCCTCACCGAAGCTGCCGGAGAACGTCCTTCGGAGTGGCGCCGAGCCGCAAGACCCCCCGGCTACCCCCTGCCCTCTTCCTTTACCAGAAAGAGAAGCAGCCATCCGACGAGAAAGAAGCCCGAAATGGAGAGAATGGAAAGCCGTGCCGTGCCCGTCGCCTGCCGCACATAGGCAAACACCATGGGCCCCCAAATGGCCGAAAGCTTGGCAAACACGGAAAAGTATCCATAGAATTGTGCGGACTGTTCCCTG
>CAYVUX010000284.1:0-5094 GCA_964455075.1 uncultured Desulfobacteraceae bacterium
GGTGGGGGAGTCCGGGTGCGGCAAGACCACCATCGGCATGGCTCTTCTGAGGCTCTTGCCCTCCAATGCCTCCATATTCGAAGGCCGTATCGTGTTCGAAGGGAGAAACCTGCTTGACCTGTCCGAAGAGGAGATGAGGCGCGTGCGATGGAAAAAGATCGCCATGATCTTCCAAGCCGCCATGAATGCGCTGAATCCCGTGCATCGCGTTGACGTGCAGATTGCCGAGGCCCTGATCGCGCACGGGGAGACCAAGAGCAGGGAAGAGGCGGATGCCCGCGTGCGGGGATTGTTCGAGCTTGTGGGGATCCCGGAGGAGAGAATGAGGGATTATCCACACCAGTACAGCGGCGGAATGAAGCAGAGGGCCGTCATCGCCATGGCTCTGGCGTGTCGGCCGCGGCTCATCATTGCCGATGAGCCCACCACGGCCCTGGACGTGATTGTTCAGGATCAAATCCTGGAGGCCACGAAAGAGCTTCAGCGGGAATTCAATATCGGAATGATTTTCATCTCGCACGACATTTCCGTGGTCGCGGAAGTTTGCGACGATATCGGGATTATGTATGCGGGCCAACTGGTGGAGTATGGACCCAGGGAGGTGGTGTTTCAAGAACCCGTGCACCCCTATACGAAGGCTCTGCTCGAGTCCTATCCCACCCTGGAGGGAAGGAAGAGCCGGCTGAAGCCCATCCCGGGAGAGATGCCCAACCTGATTGACCCCCCGTCGGGATGCCGGTTCTGCGATCGCTGTCCCGGAGCGGGAAGTGCGTGCAGGATCGAACCGGCGTCGTGGGTGCAGGTCGGCCCCCGTCACATGGCCCTCTGCCTGGGGTGCAAGTAGCAAGATGAGGCACCGGGAATTTGTGAGAAGCAAATGAGCAAATCTTCTACTCCGGTCATGGAAGTCAAAGAGGTCACAAAGATTTTTCATTCCAATCGCTCTTTTCTGCGGAGAGGATCGAAGGGGATCGTTGCCCTTAACCGGGTGTCTTTGGAAGTCCGGGAGCGTGAGATCTTCGGTCTCGTAGGGGAGAGTGGGAGTGGAAAGACCACGGTGGGGCGGCTGATTGTCAGGCTGGAGCAGGCGGACAGCGGGCAAATTCTTCTGGACGGGGTGGACATCGGGCGCCTGAAAGGACGTGCGCTGAAGGCATACCGGCAGAATGTCCAGATGATTTTTCAGGACCCGTACCAGTCTCTGAACCCTCAAGTCTCCATCTTGGATACCGTGTCGGAGCCCATTGCGGTCCATAAGCTCGGCAAAGGAAGGGACCGGCGCCAGATGGTGAGCGAGGCCCTGAGAGCGGCGGGGCTGTCTCCGCCGGAGGAGTTTTTCAACCGCTACCCCCATCAGCTAAGCGGTGGGCAGAGACAGCGGGTGGCCATCGCACGGGCAATGGTTTTGAGACCCGAGTTCGTTGTTGCCGATGAACCGACATCCATGCTCGATGCCAGTATCTCCGCACAGATTTTCAACATCCTCCTCACCATGAGGGACGAGCTGAATGCCGCCCTTCTCTTCATCACACACAGCCTGGCCGCGGCCCGATATCTTTGCGACCGGATTGCCGTTATCTACAAGGGGAGCCTCATGGAGCAGGGGCCCGCGGAGGAAGTGATCCACAACCCAAAACATCCCTATACCCGCGCCCTGCTTGACGCCCTTCCGCGATTCGGCCATTGCGAGAAGGTAAGGCGTTACGGCACGCTGCTGAGTGGAAATCGGCAGGGGGTGGAAAACCGAGGGTGCCCTTTTTTCCCTCGATGCGCCGTTGCAAGGGAGCCCCAATGCCGGACGCAGGTGCCCATGCTTGAAGAATGGGCCCCGAATCACTCTGTGGCCTGTTTTTTCCCGGAGAAAGAGGGCGCCGGACCGGAGATAGAAGGCGAAAAATGCTTCTTCGGGATCTAGGAGATGCAAGGGCCCTGTTCGCGTCAATGGAAGGGGTCGCCGTGGGCGTTGGGATGAGCGCCTTTTCGAGGATCGCCCCCGCATACTTCCTCGAACCCTATCACATCGTATGCTGCCGCGCTACGCGGGACCTCCCCCTCCTCAAGATCAAAACCGACATTATTTGTCTCGAAGAGATGCGCCCAGGATTCGTGGCCCGGGAGGGCTTCAACTCGGCGCATCTGTTGGCTGCGCCAGAAGTGCTGGATCGGTTGGGGGCGATGCCGAGTCCCAAGACGTTTCTCGTGTATCAGAATTATCCGCAAATGCAAAGCCTGGCCCGATCCAAAAGATGGGTCCTGGCCGCGAATGCGCCTACTCTGCGAATTCAGGTGGGTAGCAGGGTGTTTTTCAAACACCTGGTCAAAGACCTCGGCCTGCCGGAAATCCCGGGAGGCATTTTCCCGATCCGGGAGATTGCCGCGCGCTCTTACGGATATTGGCGCGAGTGGCTTGGGGAAGCATTCGTGGTCCAATTGACGGACATTTCTCAAGGGGGAGGGAGAGGGACCTTCTTCATCCGCGCGTCAGAGGATTATGTCCGCCTTGTCGAACGGCTGGTTTCAGAAGGGCTCCGGTGGCGGGGCATTTCCTTGAAGGCCTTTGCCATTCACCGTTTTTTGCCCTCCATACCTGCCAGCGCCGCCCTTTGCATTACGTCCAAGGGCGTCCTGTGTTCGGGCGTTCAGAGGCAGCTGGTGGACCTGCCGTACTGCCGCGACTTGGCAGAGGACGGCGTTTTCTGTGGACATGCATGGGGCGAGAATATGTGGCCCCTGCCGGTGGTCCGCGATGTAGAAGCCCAGGCGCACCGGATCGGCTCCTATCTGGCGCGAATGGGTTACAAGGGGATTTTGGGAGTTGATTTTCTGGTGGAGGAGGAAGGCAAAGGCGCCTATGCTATCGAGGTCAACCCGCGTTTTACAGGCGCGTTCCCCATGCTTTCCCTCTTGCACCTCAAGGAGGGCGTGATTCCCATGGAGGTCTTCCACATGCTGGAGTTTCAAGGGGTTTCGTTCGAGGCAGATACCCGGGAGCTTAATGCGCGGTACGCTCGATCCCCTCATGGAAGCCATCTGTTGGTTTTTCTTCTTTCAGAGAAGCCCTTTCTTTCACGGACCGGCCTGGAGCCGGGTCTCTATGAACAGGATTCCCGCTCCGGGGCCTTTTCAAGGGCAAAGGACGCGATGGACTATTCGGACATTTCGAACGATCGTCAGTTTGTGGTCGTGGAAGGCCCGCCTGCGGCGGATGAACTCCCCGTTCCTTCAGACCCTATGTGCAGGATCTGCAGGCTTCTCTTCGGCTTTCCCGTGGTGGACGAGCAAGGCAGCATTTCGGAGTTTGCTTTGGCTGCGGCGGATTGGGTCCGAGGGAGGGTCCTGGAGGAACCGGAATGAGTCTTCCCCTTGTCCTGTCCGTGCCGCACGGTTCGTCTCTGGTCCCGGATCACATAAGACCCGGGATTTCCCTGACGGATCGACAGATCAAGGAATCCGAAGACCTGGGAACCGAAGAAATCTTCGCGTCCCTTCCTGCGGTTTCGGTGGTGGCCGCGGAATGGAGCAGGCTGCTGGTTGATCTCAACAGGAGCCGCCGCGAAAGAGGCCCCAAGGGAGTCCTGCCCAGGGTGGATTATCATGGGAGATCCGTATACAAGAAAGGATCGTACCCGGGGGCGAAGCAATTGGAACGTCTCTTGAGCCGATACTATGTTCCTTTTCACCTGCGGCTGAACAAGGCTCTCTCGGATACGAACATCCTCGGGCTCATCGACTGCCACTCGCTTAGCGGAACCGGTCCTGCCCGGGCGCCCGACCCGGGGAAGAGGCGAAAAGACGTCATTCTGGGGAATAACGGGTCCCCGCCCGGAGGCGTTGGTCGTGTTGGAGAAGAACCCACATGTTCCCCGGATGTGCTCAAGACACTGCAGGAGGCCTTTGCAAAGAGGGGGTTCTCCGTGGCTTTGAATGAACCCTATGCAGGGGGATTCATCACACGCAGTTACGGGAGGAATCTTGCCGGGTCCGGGCGATTTGCCGTTCAGATTGAGATTAATCAGGAGCTTTTCATGAAGAACGGGGAGATTTCCTGCGACAGGAAGTGCGTGGAGGATGTGAGGAAAAGGGTGTGGAGCGCTCTGGATGCCTTTGCGCGGTCTTTTTAAGGGCACGGGTGTCGCTCATTATAAGGCTGCCGGAAAACATCCAGATGCAAGGCTTCCCCAGGCATTGAGGAATGAGGCGTACTACATACGCCGCAGTGACACAGGTCAAGGGCAACGACGCAGACGGGTGTTTTCCGGCAGCCTCCCAGCGTGCTATCGCCTTTCCATGTAGTAGCGCTCGATCCAGCCGAGTCGCTCCAGATACTCGTCCTGGAATTGGAAACCCGGGCAGTGCACGATTTCATTTCTCAGCGGCCGGATGTGGGGCAAAGGATCGATTCCGTAACTGTTCTTCCCCTCCTTGTCGGCCTTGTGAAGAGTTAGTACACAGTAATACGAGATCAGCAGCCGCAGCTCCGTCGAACGTCTGAACAGATAGGCCCTGCCTCCGGTCGTGTTGAGAAAAAAGCCTGCGTAATGGTAGAGGACTTCAAGAGAAGGCCTCAAGTTCTCGGGATCCGGGCAGCGGTCCCCCGAAGTGATCCACCTGTAGAAGAAGTCCAAGGCCGGCTCCAGGGACGTCTCCTCGTGGCTGATGACCTCCTTGATCAGCCGAAGATCTTTCCGGCTGAGTATCCTGAAAAAGTGATAAATATTGTGAATAATGATTTTGGGATCTACGCCTTCTCCCGCAGGGACGGGTGGATGGACAGCCGCCTGCCGTAGGATGTTCTTGAAACGTGATTCCACATCCGTTTCCAGGTCAAGGTGGCGGACGTAGCCTTTCCCTTCAAGATATTGTAAAAATTCAACCACTTGGGTCTCCAAACTGCTGCAGAGATCTTCCGCCTTCGGCCCTTGCTCCGTGACGGATTCTCCGGGCGGCACTTTGGGTTGCGGGCCGACGTCGATCGTGCCCCTGGCTTCGGGGCCGGCCTCCGTGGGTTTCCTCTCACGGTCGGGCTGCGCCGGAGCAACCCGCTCCGGCGGCTTCTCTTCGGCGGGTTTGCGGGTCTTGCTGGTGTAAAGGTAA
>CAYVUX010000284.1:5104-5323 GCA_964455075.1 uncultured Desulfobacteraceae bacterium
GATCAATCCGATCAGCCACCAGGTTTTTGCTCTGGAACCCTTGTTCATGATTTTCTCCCTTTTGGGGTTGCGGCATCATCCATCCCGGAAGGTGCCCTGACGGAATCTCGTCGTATTCCTGCGGTTAACCCCCACGTCCGCCATGACCTTGAGATCCGCGTCGTGCGGAGCGATTTTCAAAAGCCTCCTAAGGGCGCACTCAAAAATAACTTCCCATTT
>CAYVUX010000285.1:0-5318 GCA_964455075.1 uncultured Desulfobacteraceae bacterium
CGGCGGATTTCCTTGTTCCCACCCTGCGGGCGGGTCCCCGGTCTCCACTTGGATTATCCGACTTACGCCTCCGTCGGTACAGGCTGTCCCGGAGCAGGATGGTTCGCGGGCAAGCCCGCTCCTGCAGGACACTCACCTGCTCTCACCCCCGTAGGAGGTGTCGATAGCCAGGTCCTCGATGGACGTGGTTTTCTCGCCTCTCGCCGCTTTGATGGAGTCTATCGCTCGACCGGTCACGGAGCGTCTCGACGCATAACTCATGGCGGTCTCTTCCGTAATAAGTCCCCTTTTAAAAAGATCGGCGATGCACTGGTCAAAGGTCATCATCCCGAAAGACCTCCCGGCTTCAATGATTTCGTAGAAGGTCTTGCCCTCTGACTCCCCGTGCAATATGGAGTCCTTCACCCTGAGGCTGGTCCCCATAATCTCAAATGCCGCCACCCGGTCCCCTCCGACCTTGGGCAGAAGGCGCTGGCAGGCCACCCATTTAAGGCTGTTGGCGAGGCGAATCCGGATTTGGCGCTCCTCTTCCCGGTCGAACATGCCGATAATCCGGTTGACGGTCTGGCCGGCATCAGTAGTGTGGATCGTGCTCAACACCAGGTGTCCGGTCTCTGCGGCGGACAGACCGATTTCCACCGTCTCCCGGTCCCTCATCTCGCCCACGAGAATCACCTTGGGGGCCTGGCGGAGGGCCGCCCTGAGCCCCAGGGCAAAGGATCCGAAGTCCGCACCCAGTTCCCGGTGGTTGAATGTAGCCTTCTTGTGCGAGTGGGTGTACTCGATCGGGTCTTCCAGGGTCACCACGTGGACCGGGTGGCGTTCATTGATCTCGTTGAGCATGGCCGCCAGGGATGTAGTCTTTCCGGTTCCCGTGGCCCCGGTAATCATGATGATGCCGTTTCTCTCTTCGGCCATCTTGTAGAAGGCATTGGGCAGATCCATCTCCTGGATGGTGGGCACCCGCGTGGGCAACTGCCTCATGACCGTCGAAAAACATCCCCTCTGGGAGAAAATGTTCACCCTGAACCGGGCCTTTCCGGCCAACTGATAAGACGTGTCGCACGAGCCATCCCGCAGCAGGATCTCGGTGAGACGCCGGTCCCCGCCGATCAGGTTGAGAGCGATGATCTCCGCCTGGTAAGGGCTGAGACGGCGAATCGGGGGCTTGACGGAGACCGGCATCAATTCGCCGGAGACCTCCACCTGAAGCGGACGGTCCACCGTGATATTGAAATCGGAAATGTTGTCATAAGAGGCGAGCATGGCGGTCAAAATGCTGTCAATCTGCTGCTTTTTCATGTCGCTTACTCCTTAATCTGAAAGAAAGCGTCCGAACAATCGCCAGGCCCTTGAAAAACGCCGCCTTTTTCTTCCACACCCGAAGGCCCCTCAGGCCACCCGACCCAAATCTGAGCGTCAATTCTGTGAATTTATTTTTGAGTGAGCCCCAACCGCCATATGTTGTCGAGTTCGATTGCGATTTCGAGTTCTATACCGGTTTCGATTTGGATTTCGATTGCGATTTCGATTTGGATTTCGATTGTCTTAAAGGGGGCTCAGTTGTCGCCGCCTTCATCAAAATCGAAACCGGATTCAAACATTTCGTATCCGGCGGAGGGCCCTTCCTTCACGCAATAGCCTCTTCCGCCCAATCGGCTTAGCATCACGGCCATTCGGTCCAACTCGACTTTGTGTTCCCGGCTTTCGGTTTCATCGAGCGCTTTCCCGGCCACAAGCACATCCTGAATCGCGGCACATTCCAGGGTTGAACCTCGAGCGACCTCAAAATAGCGCCTTCGATCCGCTTCCGTTGTCTTGCCATTGCCTTCGGCGATATTCAGCGGTATCGACTGGCTGGCCCGAAGCCATTGATCGCGTGCGGGCCGATGCACTCCATTTAGACCATAGGCTTTCCCGTAAACCCAGGTCACGTAGCCCATCGCAATGCGGTAGACATCCAGTTTTTCGTGTCCGAGTGTCATATTTTGTCAAGTTCGATTGCGAGTTCTATACCGATTTCGATTTGGATTTGGAGTTCGATTTCGATTTCTATACCGATTTCGATTTGGGTTATCCCGACGGTGCCTCGGTCCCCATCCTTCGGGCGGGTCCTCGGACGCATCGAAATCGAAATCGCTATCGAAATCGACTTCAAAACTTCCGTACCCGTTGGAAGGATGGTTCGCGGGCAAGCCCGCTCCTGCAGGACGGCCGGAACAATTTCTGCAAGTTCCCGCCGGCTTCCCGTAAACCCGGGCCTCACAGCCTGTCGAAATGCCTTGAACATCCAGTTTTTCGTGTCCGAGTGTCATATTTTGTCGATTTCGATTTGCATTTCGAGTTCGATTGCGATTTCGATTTGGATTTCGATTTGAAATATTCAATACATTCCCGGGCTTGCTCTCGCCGATCAAGGCGGCCTCTCCTTCCCGGGTTTGCTTTGTCGCGGGCGGCAAGACGTTTCGCGGCTCCATCGGGTCACCGCATATTGCGAGAGCGCCAAACATACCGGGCTTCCGACAGGCTCCTAGACCTCTGTAAAGTCGGCCGGGGCGGCCTTGATAAACGGAAGGAACCGATTCTTTTCATTGCATTTCATATAGGCCTCCTCCGGAGAGACGATTCGCTTCCGCAGGAGCTCCATAATGGAATCGTCCAGGCTCTGCATTCCATACTTTTTGCCGGTCTGGAGCATAGAGGGGATCTGGTAGGTCTTTCCCTCCCTGATGAGATTTCTCACGGCGGGGGTCGCGATCATGATTTCCAGGGCCACCACACGCCCTCTGCGGTCCACCCTCTTGAACAAGGACTGTGCCACCACGGCCCTCAAGCCATCGGCGAGGGTGTTGCGGATCTGTTCCTGCTGGCTCACCGGAAAGACTTCGATGACCCTGTCGACTGTTTTGGCCGCGCTCGAGGTATGAAGCGTGGCAAACACCAGGTGACCTGTCGCCGAGGCTTCAATGGCCAGGGATATGGTTTCCAGGTCCCGCATTTCCCCCACCAGGATGATATCCGGATCCTCCCGCAGGGCACCCCGCAAGGCGGCCGAAAAGGACCGGGTGTGCAAGCCCACCTCCCTGTGATTCACAATGGCCTTATCGCTCTTATGGACGAATTCAATGGGGTCTTCGATGGTGAGTATATGGTCCTTGCGGGTCTTGTTGGCCTCATGAATGATGGCGGCAAGTGTGGTGGATTTTCCGCTTCCGGTAGGCCCCGTGACCAGGACCAGCCCTCGCGGCAGAGTCGAAAGCCTCTTGACGACACCCGGCAGACCCAGATCCTCACAGGTGCTGATCGTCGAGGGGATTTCCCTGAATACCGCTCCCACCCCCTCTTTCTGCTGAAAGAAATTCGCGCGATACCTGGCCAGGCCCGGAATCTCATAGGCGAAATCCACATCGCCCGTCTCCTCGAACACTTTGATTCTTTCCTCCGGCGCAATCTCGTAAAGCATGGACTTGAGACCGTCGTTCTCCAACGGCTTGTACTTTACCCGCTCCAGAATTCCCTGAATGCGCAAGACGGGTTGCTGACCGGACACCAGATGCAGGTCGGAGGCACCCTGCTCATTCATGAGTTTAAAAAAGGCATCGATCTGTGCCATAAACGGTCTCCACTTCTCCCCCCAGCTCCAGCGCACGCCCCCAAAATCTATTTCCTTGTGCGAATTCAATACTACACCTATTATGGAATTTAGTTCAAGGCCAAAAACCGGGAGCCGGCATCTCCACGGCCCCATGGAACCCGCCCCTTCCACCGGCCTTCGACCAGGTGAAACGGTGGTTCCGGTTGACAGGGGACGCTCCTTTTGATAAATTTTTCACAACTGATCGGTCCCGGAAGAAGACTCTCCGGAAAGAGCTTCTCTCCGGACCCGTTCTTTCTCATACGGGAGACGAGCAACTCTTTAGGCATCCGCTGGGATCTGCGTTCAAGGCAGACCGAGACGGAAGGTAGAGATTGGGAGGCCCTTTTTTCTTAAGGGAGCGCCGGGTGCGGCTCTTTGTTCACGCAGGTACTGCCTGAACTCATGGAAGGTCTTTCGGTTTCACTGAGGGACCTTTTTCTTTTTCTCCAGCGGACATGGCTCGAACGGATTGTGTCATTTAGGACCAAGACAGGAGGAAACCTATGCCCCAAAAGAAGATGACCATTGCGGAGTTAATGCGGAAAAAAGAACAGGGAGAGAAAATCACCATGATGACGGCCTACGACTATCCCACCGCCACGATGGTGGACGAGGCCGGGATCGACACCATTCTTGTGGGAGACTCCCTGGGAATGGTGGTGCTCGGATACCCGTCGACGGTTCCGGTCACCATGGACGAGATGATCCACCATTGCAAGGCGGTCATGCGGGGGACCGTTAGGAGTTTCGTCCTCGGAGACATGCCTTTCATGTCGTACCAGGTGAGCACGGAAAAGGCCGTGGAGAACGCAGGCCGCTTCATCAAGGAAGCGGCCTGCGACAGCGTCAAGCTGGAAGGAGGCAGTGAGATGGCCCCGGTGGTAAAAGCCGTGGTCAACGCGGGCATCCCTGTATGCGCCCACATCGGCCTCACGCCTCAGACGGCCACGAAGCTGGGCGGGTTCAAGGTGCAGGGAAAGGATGCCGAAAGCGCCAACGAGCTCGTTCAATCCGCCAAAGACCTGGAGGAGGCGGGTGCGTTCATGATCGTCATGGAATGCATTCCAGACCTCCTGGCGGCCCGGATCACGCGGGAGCTGAGAATCCCTACCATCGGCATCGGCGCCGGGAAAGACTGCGACGGCCAGGTCCTGGTATTCCACGACCTGGTAGGCATATTTGAGCGGTTCACCCCGAAATTCGTCAAGCAATACGCAAAGCTCGCCCCCGAGATCAAGGATGCCCTTCGTCTCTACAAGAGCGAGGTGGAAAAAGGGCTGTTCCCCGCAGCCGAGCACAGCTTCGCCATGAACCCGCAAGAAGCTGAAAAAATCGGGGGATGAGGCACAATATGAGATTTCTGGTGGTGGGACCGGGGGCGATGGGCTGCCTCTTCGCAGCGCGACTCAAGAAATCCGGTCAGCACGTAACCCTGCTGGACTACAGGCAGGAAAGGGCGGAGAGGATCTCGCGGGCCGGTGTTCGGGTGGAAGGGATCGGAGGGGAATTCACGGTGCCCGTCGAGGCGGCGGTCGGCCGCATTTCCGGCAGGCCCGACGTCGTCCTGATGTGCGTGAAGGCCAATCAAACGGCCGGCGCGGCCCGGGAACTCTCGGGTTGGCTCGGCCGGGATGCCCTTCTCGTCACCGTCCAGAACGGGCTCGGAAATGTGGAAGCGCTC
>CAYVUX010000286.1:0-5317 GCA_964455075.1 uncultured Desulfobacteraceae bacterium
GCTGTCGTCCCCGGGTCCCTTGACCGTGAAGGCCCTCCCGCTCCGGGCCATGGATCGCCTACTCCAAGAGTACGGATTGGATCTCGCCGATTTTCCTCTGGCTCGGGGATTCCTTGAAGAGGTGACCTCGCCCGTTCACGGAGGTGGAGGGCAAGCGGAGGCGGATTGCGCTTGGTCCGATAAGCTTCCTCCGGGCATGGAGCGGTTCGTCATGTGCAGCGAAAAGGAGATCCTGGGGTCTGCGTGGGTGCAGCTCGAGGCAGGGAGAGAAGCCTCGGAGCTCCGCAGAACGCTTGGAGGGCAGGGCGGGAATTTCACGGTCATCAGCCCGAAGTTGGCGGCGGAGGAAATCGTCCGAGGGATCAGGCGGGAATTAAGCGTGACCGTGACGTTTGCTGCAGTGCTGGTAATTTTTCTCCTCGTAATCTTTTTTCGCCGGCTCAAAGCGGTTGTCTATGCGCTTTTGCCCATGACGCTCGGCCTCCTCACCACGGCCGGGCTGATGGGCTGGGCGGGAATTCATCTCAATCTCTTCAACTTTGTGGTGCTCCCCTTGCTGATCGGCATCGGACTCGATGACGGCATACACATCGTTCGCAGGTACTCCGAGAACGGGGACATCGAGGGGACCCTTGCCACCACGGGCCGGTCTGTTCTGGTGACCACGTTGACTACCGTGTGCGGGTTCGGCTCTCTGGCTCTGGCCCGGTATCACGTGCTGGAGGGAATGGGCCTGATGGCCATATTCGGGATCGTTGCGTGCTTTGTGTACTCCGTGCTGGTGCTTCCCGGGCTCCTGGCCGTGTCGGGTCTGCCCGGCTCCGGATCGCCGGAAAGGGCAACCTCGAAATGACCCATCCGGAGCCCTGCATGCTTTGTAACGGCACCGCGTTTCGGACTGTTCACCGAAGGGATCCCCTGTGCTACCTCCGGTGCCGTTCCTGCGGCCTTGTCTCGCTATACCCCCGCCCCGAGGAGGCCGAACTGGAGAAGATGTATCAGGACTACCTGCCGGTTGCCCGGGAGAGTATTCGAAAGAGGGAGCGGGAAGGGAAAGAGGTGGCGCTCAGGGCCGCCGAGACGCTGAGTTTGCGATTCGAAGCGCGGACCGGCAGGCTCCTGGAAGTGGGCTGCGGTCTGGGGTTTTTCCTGGGGATGATGAAAACCCGCGGATGGGAAGTGGAAGGAGTGGAGATATCGGAAACGGGAAGAGAATTTGCGCAGCGCACATGGAAAGTGCCTGTACACCGGGGACCATTGGACGAATTGAATCTCCCGGAGGAATCTTTTGATGCTGCGGTTCTCTTCTACGTCATCGAGCACGTGCCGGAGCCGGTGGGTCTTTTGACTGAGATTGGAAGAATCCTCAAGCCGGGAGGGCTGGTCCTCCTTCGATGGCCCCACACCACTCCCATTGTCAGGATACTCGGCCCCGTTTCCCGGTATGTGGATCTC
Organism: uncultured Desulfobacteraceae bacterium; assembly: GCA_964455075.1. Classification (GTDB taxonomy): domain Bacteria; phylum Desulfobacterota; class DSM-4660; order Desulfatiglandales; family Desulfatiglandaceae; genus CAYVUX01. The sequence continues at coordinate 1,456 of CAYVUX010000286.1, forward strand.
TACCACACGCCCTACCACCTCTACGACTTTTCCCCGGCGACCATGAAGGCGCTCCTGACCCGGTGCGGGTTCGAAGGCGTGCAGACCATGATCGGCGGCCGGACCCGGCCGCGCTCCCTTGCAGGCCTTTCAGCCTCCGTGGTCTTCGGCTCGGCCGCGGAGGTTCTCCATAAAGCGTCCGGGGGACGGCTTCTCCTGCCGGGGGTGAGCAAGACGACGATGGCCCGAAAAAAAACGTAAGCCTAATGCGTGAGGATAGAGAACAAGACAGGACGGTCGAAGGAAGCGGAATCAAACGGGAAGGATTTGTCAGAGCGGAAAGGAGGCGGAGATGAGGAAAGGGTTTTTTCTGGGTGTGTTGGGCACGATGATCGTTCTTGGGAGCTTAATGGGCTTGGATTGCCTGGCCGAGACGGCCACGGTGTACAACCTTCCGGACGAGAATTCGGGTCCAACAAACATAGCGGCCCCCTCGGGGCAGGGGATCTGGTGTGTAGAAAAGGATGCCAAACGCATTGCGCTCCTTCGTCCCGGCGAAGGCCTGGGACGTCAAGCGATCCTGCCGAAGGGCGGGGAGAAAAACCTGGGTATCGGATTTCACGTGGTGGCCACCCCCAAGACAGACAATCCGAAGTCCGACGTGGTCACCGTGGGCCCAAAAACCACCATTGTCAACGCCACCGATCAAGCGGGGTTCCTGGAGGTCGAACACGGTATTTCCTGTGTTGTGGATCTCGCCTTCACCCGAGACAAGGTCTGGTTTATCTCGGATGAAGAAGCCAAGATTTTCGCCGTGGAAATCCGGAAGAGGGCGGGGTCTTCAGGCGGCGCAAACCGGTATGCGATTACTTCCTGGCCCATCCCGGGGGGGATCATTCCTACGGCCATAGCCACGGATGACTCAGGAATGGTGTGGGCCGTGTCTGAAGATTCGAAACGGCTCCTTCGCCTGGATCCCGCCAGGAATCGCATTACGCGTTGGCCCATCCCCAACGCAACGTATCCGGGGGATGGGGGAATCGTGTGCGCCCTGGAGGGCTTTTTGTGGATCGGCGACAGACCGGGGAATACGATCCATCGGTTCGACGCGAAACGCGGAAGGTTCTCCGCCTTTGCCCTTCCCTTTAACAATGGGCCCGCGGGCCTCGCCATGGACGCGGACGGCAGTCTGTGGATGAGTGTGAGAAACGTGGTCGAACTGGGGACGGGATTGAACTATCCGGCCGTGGCGGTCCTGGGCAGCAACCTTACTTACTACGAGCTGCCCTTGTCCTTCACGGATCCGGAGGTGGTGAAGGGCGATTCCTTGGGCCGAATCTGGTGCGTGAGCTACTCCAGCCACCAGATCGGGGTGATGGACCCGTGGAGCCGGAAATTCGTCTGGCACGTGCTTCCTTTTATCCCTTCCGGGAGCACCGAAGGCCTGGCCATAGATCCGGATGGAAACGTCTGGTTCAGCAATAAAGGGACGAACTACGTGGGCAAGATACCGAACGCCGCGCATCACACGCTCTATTTCCCGTTTTTCATGGAGGTCGGAAGCCTGGGGTCCAGACTGTCGTTGACAAACCCCCACAATGAAGTCGCACGCGTTGAGATCTTTGCCTACGGCGCGAGCAGCGGGCTTCTCGGAAAAACAGAAACGGAAGTCCCCCCCGGAGGGAAGCAATCCGATTCGTTGAAGGCGCTCTTTCCCGGGAAAACCGTGGGATGGCTGAAGGCGATCTCGGGCATGAGCCTTCGGGGAATGATTCTTTTCGAGAATGGAGGGAAGCCCCTGGCGGGAAAAACCGCCGCCCTCGAGGGTGCGCCGGATCTCTCCTTCGGCCATCTTCAAATGCCGAACGGATCCCCCGCGTTCGTGATCCTTTGCAATCCCGGTCTCATGGAAAATCCGCTGACCCTGCAAGCGCATGACGCGACGGGGAAGTTCCTTGGAACCAAGCCCCTGACCCTGGGCCCGGGGGAGATGTTCCTGGCGGCCGGAACGGATATCGCTACTCCTCCCCCGGGAACCGAAGCGTGGATTGAGGCCGCGTCTTCGCCGGGTTCTTCGCTGTGCGGGCTCCAGTTGTTTGTCGAGGGGGCCCGGATCGGGGTGCTTGAAGCGATGGGTCGGTAACCGGCACGTTGCTCCTTCTTTGATATCTCCGGGGGCGCCGGGACCGGCCGCGATCGGTCCCGGCGCCCGGTTGCCTTCGTTCCAGCCGGATATTTTTTACACATAGGGAGGCTAGTTTCCTGGCAGAGTGTAACCTTTCTACCCTCTTCCTGACGGCATCGGCGATCAAGACGCCTCCGATTGCCGACCCGCGATAAATAAATATATTCATATCAATCGGTTAGGACTTTCTTCCGGGATTGGCACGGCCTTTGCTCTCTATTGAGGGCAACAAAACAAACCCATGAACGGAGGAGATTTAGAAAATGAAAAGACTCGCAGTGATTTTGGGAAGCCTTATGGCGTTGACGGCGCTTGCCTACCCCGTGTTCGCGTATGGACCCGGATGGGGATGGGCACCGGGAGGCGGCGGTCATCACATGTGGGGAAGAGGCCATCACATGGGCGGATACGGCGCGGGACCCGGCTATTGCTGGGGCTACGGGCGCGGTGACGCGGGGCTTACCGCAGAGCAGCAAAAGCAAATGAACGATTTGGAGCAGGGGTTCTTCAGCGAGACGGAGCCCCTAAGAGACGAGTTGTTCTCCAAGTCTCAGGAGTTGAATGTGCTTTTGAGCCAGGCCGATCCGGATCCTGAAAAGGCGAAGGCCCTTCAAAAGGAGATCGCCGACCAGGCGGAAGAAGTCCTTCAAAAGGAGATCGACGAACTCCGGACCAAGATGGGGGAGAAACGACTGGATTACGACCTTAAGGCCCGGAAAATCCTTCCCGCGGAGGTTTACGGGAAAGGGTTTGACAGGGGACCAGGCAGAGGATATGGAAAGGGCTTCGGCCGCGGCGGCTATGGCCATCCCATGTGGGGGCCGGGCTTTAATAGAGGCGGCCCCGGAGCGGGGTATTGCTGGAGATAACAACGCATTTCATAATCCTGAATAGCCGGGGGGTGGAGGGTTTTCTTCCACCCCCCCGCTGCATTTCCGCACAGGAGGTGTCCAGGCGGAAATACAGGATGAGGACGAAAGTTTCAAGCGAGGAGCGTTTTTTGATTCTTCCGGAAAATGGGTAGCTCATTAGAATAAGGATCGCTCTTTAAGAGAAAAAATCTCCCGCTTTTCCCACCCTTTCTCTTTACGGACTCCGGCTTTGACACTGTATCGCAATCTGAAAAAAAACGTCATTCCGGACGACCGAAGCGAAGCAAGGGAGATCCGGAATCCGATATGGTTGCCTCCTGTCAAGAAAAAAGACGTCTCCCATTCCCTCTAACGCGGGGGTTGTATTTTGTGTAACTGTTCGATCCAGCGAGGACGGGATCGGTTTAGCGACGGTTGATCATTCTGATATTCGCGGGTTGGTTACCGGCTTGCATTGTTTCGTCGCGGAGCTGCCTCAGTCTAGTTGCGGGAGTTCGGCATCAGAGCCTTTCCTTGGATTCCTCGAGGGTTCTCCTGACCGGGATCGCGTCCTCACCGGATCGAACAGTATCTTTGTGAGAATCGTTGTCTTGGTACTCCTTTCGATCAGAAAATGGAGCGTGTAGTCCGAGGGGGCGGTTCCCCGAGAATGGGCCCCCCAGATAGCTCGTCGGAGGGGAGCCGCCCCCTCGAGCGGAGCGCTCCCGGGGTACCTCGTACGGGGGGTGTTAATGCCACTACCTCCACTACATGCATGTATTGTAACTCCTGTTTCAGTTGACCGGCACCTGTTTGGCGATCGCCCACATGAACGCCGACAGTTCCC
>CAYVUX010000287.1:0-5308 GCA_964455075.1 uncultured Desulfobacteraceae bacterium
CGGCATCCCTTTCCGGTCAAAACGCGAAAACATCCATCCCTGACGACTTTCTCGTCGTCCACTACCAGGACTCTGGTCTTTTCGTTCATCTCACTCATCATGATTCCATTCCGATAAAGACAGATTCTTCTTCCGTACGATCTTCACTTGCTTCAAGGGGCAGATCAATAACGAATGTTGTGCCTTTCCCGGGCGTGGACTCGAATCCAAGGCTCCCGCCATGAAGGTTTACAATATTCTGGGAAATGCTTAAGCCGAGGCCGGTGCCTTTTCCCGCCGGCTTTGTGGTGAAAAAGATGTCGAAGATCTTGTCTTTCAGTTCTTCGGGTATTCCGGGGCCCGTGTCCGAAACCCTTACGGTAAAATGATTCCTATCCTTGTCAAAATGGGAGGCAATGCTCAGACGGCCCTTTCCCTCCATGGCGTCCGCCGCATTGATAAAAAGGTTGGTGAAGACCTGCTGCAGTTGCCCCATGTCTCCCAGCATTTCGGGCATGGCCGGTTCAATATCCTTCTTCACCTCAATGTCTTGAAATGAAGCCTGATTAATCAACAAATTTAGGCATTTATTAATTAGGTTTTTCAGGCTGAAAGAAGAGATCTTGCCTATGGACTGGCGGCTGAATTCCAACAGCTCCGAAACAATTTTCTTGCACCGGAGCGTCTGATCAATAATTTCTTGGGCGTCCTGGGATTTTTCCTGGTCGTCGGCGAGGGCCTCTTTGAGCATCTCTGCGTAGATCAGGATCCCGGAAAGAGGGTTGTTGATCTCATGAGCTACCCCGGAAGCCATCCGTCCCACCGAAGCAATCTTCTCGGACTGGACCAGCTGCAGATGGGCCTCTTCCAGGTCTTTGCGCATCTTCAAAATTTCTCTCATGTCCGTAAAGACCCCCACGCTTCCCACTTCTTGGCCGTTTATTTCAATGAGGGAGGCGGAGAGCGTCACAGGGATCTCCTCGCCGTTTTTGGTCATAATGGACATGCTCGTCGGGTTGAGAATCCCCACGGGGCCGTGACGGTCGCTGCGCATCTTTCGCATGTTTTCCTTGGCCACGTCAATGTTGTAAAAGCTGCTCAGATGCCCGCTCTCCATGATTTCCGAGGCGGAGTACCCGGTGAGCCGCTCCATGCCCTGGTTAAAGATCAGGACATTGCCCTTGGTGTCCACCACCACGATGCCGTCGGCCGTACTCTGTATGACATTCTGAAAGAACGTGTTGGATTTTTGGACCTCTCTTTCCAGTTTCACCCTTTCGGTAACGTCTCTCGATGCCTCGAGGATCTGAATAATATTTCCCTCCTCGTCAAGAATCGGAGCCACGGTGACCACGTCAAAGCGGGTGTTCCCGTCTTCGTCGATGTATTCCCGAAATGTGCTGATGAGCCCCTTTTCCAGGATCTCGTCGAACCGTTCCTCCAGAAAACAATTGTGTCCCGTTTCCCCGCAAGGGATTTCCAAACCGTACCGGAGTTCGTAGCAGGACTTGCCCACCGCGTCCTCGAGGCTCACCCCGAATTCCCTCAAAAAGGTCTGGTTGACGGCGTCCACGTGTTTGTCGAGATTGACCACCATGATCCGGTAGGGAAGAGAGTCCAGAATAACCTGCGTGTGCTTGCGTTCCTGCTTCTCGTATTCCTGACGGGCTTTTTCCAGCTCGGCCCTTTCCACCTCGGTCTGCACAAGATCCCAAAGAAGCCTGGCAGCCTGATGGTCTATTACGGATATGCGGGGGGGCCTGCTCTGAAACACCTCCTCCCTGACCCGGTCGCTCCCGGTCAGCTCGATAATGAGATTCATGCCTTCCAGTCGAAAGAGCTCCCGGAAGTCCATGGTGGTGAAAAGATTCAACTCCCTTGCATAGCGCATTCCCACGGCTTCCGGGTCGGGATCCGCAACGCCCAGGATGTTCATCTTCAGCCTGTCGAGACGGTCCCTGTCGAGGATTTTGATCAGGTTGAGACAGGCTTTCCCTCCGCCGATGATGGCGGCATTCAACGGCTTTCCCGCCTGGGTTCCCCGGATGAGTTCAATGGCTTGAGGTGTGCTTTTCATGGCTTGCATTGCCTGTGGCGTTATGTTTTTCGGCTCGGTCCGTGAAGACGGGACGAGACCCTCTCCTCAAGATCCCGGATGATGGACTTGAGGGCCGGGGTTTCGTTTACAGGTCCTGAACGGTTCCAACCTGCCTGGAGTGCCTGGTCCTTTTTCTGCCGAAATTGTTCGAGACTTGAGGCCATCGGCTCCCAAAGTAAGAGCTTCTGGAGAACATGCCTCTCGGGAGCTGTCAGGTCCGCCTCCGTGTTGAATGATTTGCCGGATCTCGTGGTGATAATCATGGAAGAACCGCGGGAAAGCCCTCGGGTGGATCAGAAGGTTATGTTCGGGCGCACCGAATCATTGCTCCCTTTATGTATTTTAGGGCCAAAGGGTGTGTGATTTCAAGGAAAAAAGCCGATATCATTCAGGTCGGAGAACTCTAGGCCGCGGCCATGCCAAGGCTGTCCCAAAACAGACCGGTCCATGAGCTTTGACGCGAGGCATGCGGGAAGGGCAGAGTGAGAACGGGCGGGAAGGTTCCAGGCGCAAAAGGCCTGTGCATGAAAAAGGGGAGGACCGGGAAGGATGGGCAGGGAAGGGGAGCCGCCCGATGCTTCGGGCGCTCCCCTGGTGAGAGACTAGGGTTGCGGTCTCGGCAGAAGTCCGGCCCGGTCGGCGATTTCCGGGACACGGTGCTCCCATTCGATGGCCATGAGGTGAACCCCGGCCACCCCGTCCATTTCCTTGAACTCCTCGATTTGCTCCAGGGCAAACCGGATGCCCTCCTCGGCGATCTTGCCTTTCCCTGCACCCTGAAGTCTTTTGATCAGAGATTCCGGCACATCCATTCCAGGCACCTGTTTGGCCATGTATCGAGCCATACCAACGCTCTTCATAGGGGTCACGCCGGCGAGGATGTAGCTTTTCTCGTGCAGGCCCATGTCCACGGCCCTTTTCATAAATTCTCTGAACCGCTCCATGTTGTAAATGCATTGGGTCTGGATAAAATCCGCCCCAGATTCGATCTTTTTTTGAAGACGATGAACCCGGAATTCAAATGGTTCGGCAAAAGGGTTGGCCGCGGCGCCTATGAACAGCCGGGGTGGGACGTCGATGTCCTCATCATTGATGAATTTTCCTTCGTCCCTCATTTTCTTCACCAGAGCGATGAGCTGCATGGAGTCGATATCGTAAACGTTTTTCGCCTGGGGGTGGTTCCCGAACAACTGATGATCTCCTGAAAGACAGAGCATATTCCTGATGCCCATGGAATACACCCCGAGGATATCGCTTTGAATGGCCAGCCGGTTTCGGTCGCGCACCACCATCTGGAAATTCGGCTCTACTCCTTCCTGAAGCATGATGGTGGATGCCGCCCAACTGGAAAGCCGAACCACGGCCGTCTGATTGTCAGTGACGTTGACCGCATCGACCATCCCTTTCAGGTGCGAAATTTTCTCCTTGAGGTGTTCTATATTGGCGCCTCTGGGAGGACCGCATTCTCCGGTGAGGGCGAAATGCCCTGCTCTTAAAACCTTTTCCAAGTTGCTCCCTGATTTCAGATCGCTCATTAGACCAGATCCTCCCTCGCAGTTTTTCTGGGACCTCCGTCCCTGGCGGACCTCCAATCTTTAACCGGCTGTTGAGCCAAGAGATCCTCAAGGCGGCCATTTTCCATTTTCTTTCTCACGATCATGTCCCAGATGCAGTCCACCTCCTTGGAAATCTCGCACTTGCCGCCGGCGGAACCCCCGCACGGCCCGTTCAACAAGCTCTTGGAACAACGTGCGATGGGGCACATCCCGTCAAAGCGATGAATCACACACGTGCCGCATCCGGCGCATCGTTCCGCCCACATGCCGTGTTGAACCGCTCCTCCCATAAAGGTGGTGTTTACGGCGGGGAAAAAGCGCTGGTCCGGGTATCTTTCCGAAAGAAACTGGGGACCGACTCCACAGGCCATGGAAATCACCGCATCGTAATCGGATGCGATGTCCTTGATCCCCTCCAGGTATTCGGGATCGCATTGCCTCTCGAGGGTCTTTTCATCGATCTCCACGGGATTGCCTTCCTTTTTGCGGGCGATCCTCAATGCGGCCGCCAGGATGCCCACCTCTTTCATGCCGCCGACGTTGCAGACCGTCACACAACCCTTGCATCCCACTATCAAAACCTTTCTGCAGTCCTTGATCATCTCAAGGATTTCACCCAGAGGTTTTCTGTCGGCAATGATCATTTTTCATTTCTCCTGTCGTCATGCAGCTTTCTTGGTTCTCAGAGGACTCGGGCCCAGTGCTTTCACCCGCTCCACCATCTCTTTGGCAATTTCTGCAAACCGCGGGCCTTCGCCCGATGAGAGGTTGAACATCTCAACGCGCTCCGGCTCAAGGCCGATTTCCTCGAGGATCCGTTTTACATGGTTTACACGTTTTTTGGCCTTGAGGTTGCCCGTGAGGAAGTGGCATTCGCCCTCCAGGCATCCGGCCACATACACCCCGTCGGCCCCATCTTCAATGGCCTTGAGCAGGTGGAGGGTGTCCACCCGGCCGGAGCAGGGTACCTGGATCACCTTGACGTTGCTGGGATAAGACAGTCGCATGGAACCTGCCAGGTCCGCGGCGGAATAGGCTCAGTACTGGCAGCAATACGCGAGAATCCTTGGTTCGAAGTTCTCAGACATGACTCCTCCTCAATGAAGTGTTTTGCCCGGCTTGCCTGCGGGAAGTCTTTCCCCCGCTCATGCCGTCCGGTCATCGGAATGATAATTGGAAACTCAAAAGTGTCCCTATCGAATTCATGGACGGGCACTCATTTGAAAGCTTGACCCCGGCGAGAAGCTACGATGCCAGGAACAGTGCGTCTGTCTTGGCCATAATCTGCTCGTCCGTGAAATGCTGGAGGCTGATGGCCTTCCCGGGGCATTCCGCCACGCAGGCCCCGCAGCCTCTGCACTCCGCCTCATCGATGACCGCGTGCCCTTCCTCCCCGATGCGTGCAGCTCCATAGGGGCAGGTCCGTACACAGGTCAGGCACACGGCGCATCGTTCCGGGCTGACCTTGGCCACGACGCCGCCGACCAGAATTCCCGGCTTGGAAATAATGGTCACGGCCCTTGCAACAGCGGCGCTTGACTGGGCGATGCTTTCATCGATCGGTTTGGGGTAGTGGGCGAGCCCCGCCATGAACAGCCCCTCCGATGCAAAATCAAGGAATGTCATGCATGGGGATGGGCATAACGTAGGCATCCGGCACGCCGCGCGGGTTTCC
>CAYVUX010000288.1:0-5307 GCA_964455075.1 uncultured Desulfobacteraceae bacterium
GCTGAGCCGGCAGATTTACAGTCTGCTCCCTTTGGCCACTCGGGAACCTCTCCAAGAATTCGCCTTTCCACGGAGAATGGAAGAAATGCATCGGGAACTTCTTTTCTCCGAGACCTTTGCCCCTTTTTGCCCAACCCCGGGCTTCTCCGGGATTGCTTGATGCTCAAAATACTACACTGAATTCTTGTGGTTAGAACTGACTCGGCCGCCTCGAGTCCTTGGAGCCAGCGAAGGGAATCGAACCCCCGACCCACTGATTACAAATCAGTTGCTCTGCCATCTGAGCTACGCTGGCCGTGAACGAAAGGCAAATAATAATTATAATCCATACTTTTCAATTTTTCAATAAGAAAAATAAAATGCGAATCCTCTTTTCGGATATCTTACAGACGATTTTTCAAAATTTGGTTCTTCTTTCGCCGGAAATCTTACTTTTGCTTTGAATTCCTTAGCGGTGCTTTTCCGAGCGACGATCTCCTGCTCATGTTTATCCAGTAAATGTCAACGCCAAAGCCTATGTCTCCAGGCACGCAATGTCAACAATGATTCTTCACTTTTTCTCCATTATATACTTGAACCATGCTTCTCATTTATGTATGATACGAGAATTCCAAAATACAGGCCTTGAAAGGAAAGTCCATACATTTTCGTAAGGTTAAGGAGGAGACAAAATGGCAGCGCTAGCGGGAGGATTGGCAGCCCTGATTTTGGGTATCATCGGCATCATCGCATGGTGGGGCTACTTTGTGAAGGCACTTATGGCAGGCGTCCCGGCTATGTTGATTCTAGGCGGGGCACTGGCCGCCTATCTCGGTTTTGAAGAAATCAGGGATAAGAGGACTGCACAATCATTTGACGAGCCCAGTACGGACAACCTAAAGAAAGAAGTTGAGGAACTGAAGTCGGAAATCAGTGACCTGAAACAAGAAGAAAAATCCGCCGAGGGGACGGAAGAGAAGACAGAGAGCTAGTTTGTTTCCATCCATAAATGCCCCTTTTCCGCAATCTCGGCGTCAAACAGCGGAGCTCCTTGTGCGGCGTACGATCGTACGCCTCCGCGCAACTCCTTGTTTTCCTTGACCTTGCGAAAAATTGCTCATTTATGAATCGGAAACTCCCAAGTGCCCAAAAATGATTCGTGGATGGAAACTAGTTTCATCCTGATTCGGAAATTCACAAGTGCCCCCAAAACACTCTTGGCCGGGCACCAGCTCCAGCGAGACTTCTTGCCGGAGGCAAGGGTCGTCTTGGTGCGGGAATCCTGCACAATTCAAGACGGCCCTTTTTGTCGGCTGCCTCGTCGTTGCACGCAAAACCGAAGCCTGAATGAAAAGAAGGGGCAGAGGATCGACGCAGATATTGGGACACCGGACACCACCCCCGGCAGGGTGGGGACCGAGTCACCCATTAGGGTGCGAAGAAACCGGCCCATTTATGGATGAAAACTAGGATGACTCCAAGATATCCAAAAAACTGAAAAAATAGCTTATTTCAAAATCAGCGCTCTCTTCGGAATCCGAACCGTGCACCACGTTTTTCTCAATGTCTGTGGCAAATTGGCGGCGGATGGTTCCCTCTTCGGCTTCTTTGTAGTTTGTGGCGCCCATGAGCTTGCGGTAACGGGTTATGACCTCTTCCCCTTCCAGCACCATGACAACGCAAGGTCCCGAGGACATGAAATCGGTGACACTCTCATAAAAGGATTTTCCTTCGTGGACCTTGTAGAATCCCCTCGCCTGCGCCTTGGTCATCCATACCATTTTCATCGCCACAATCTTGATGCTCTCTTCCTCTATAAGCTTCAAGACGGTTCCGATGAGGCCTTTGGATACGGCGTCAGGCTTCACAATCGCCAATGTTCTCTGCGACATCTCCGACAATCCCTCCCATGATAATTTCGTTGACCCATTCGGGAAGGGCTGTTATAGACCATTCACAAATAAAAATCAATTCCCTGGCGGTCCCTGGAGTATTTTTCTCTTTCCGACGGCCGGGAAGAAAGGAAAACCACCCATGATCAATTCAAATTTGGACTCGGCAAATGCGGCCGCCGGGCGCATGGACGCCGATAATCTCTTTAAATTCCGATGCTCTCCCGGAGTCCCCTGCTTCACACAGTGCTGCCAGGATGTCACGATCGTCCTGACTCCGTATGACGTTCTGAGGCTCAAAAACAGGCTGGAAATCACATCAGAGGACTTTATCGAGCGATACACCATTGTCATCCCTAAGGCCGAACGTCTTATTCCACTGGTCGTGCTCAAAATGAATGATGAGGACAAGAAATGTCCCTTCGTCACCGGAGAGGGCTGCACGGTATATGAAGACCGGCCGTGGCCTTGCCGCATGTATCCGTTGGACATGAATGACGACGGCACCTTCCGAATCATTGCCGGCGCATCTCGCTGCAAGGGGCTGCGTGAACACGACCCGCAAGTGATTTCCGACTGGCTGATCGAACAGGGCGTCCCCCCGTACGACGAGATGAACAACCTCTTTTCCCAGATCACCACGCCGTTGCAGGCTCAGGAGTTTGATATCGACAACCCTCAGATTTCCAAAATGATTTTCATGTCACTGTACAACACCGACGCATTCAGGAATTTTGTTTTTCAAAGTTCTTTTTTGGAAAAATTTGAAATCGAACCATCTCGATTGGAAAAAATAAAAAGAAAAGATATTGATCTTTTGAAACTGGCCTTTGATTGGATCAAATTCGGAATTTTTGGACAAAAAGTTCTCAATGTAAGACAGAAGGTACCCGAACGCGGGGCATCTCCATCGGGAGAGCGGACCCCGGAGTAACGGCTGTGCGCCGACTCGGGCTTGAAAACCTGCGGCGCAGAAACTGGGGCGTATGTCACACCCGCATTTCAAGGCTACCCTGTCACGTCGGCGGGACAAGATTGTTCGCGGGCAAGCCCGCTCCTACAGTGAGGTTCGAACGGATTTTTGATAGAAGCGGCTTTAGCCGGAACCACCCGCTCGGGGAAAGCCCTCCCTGAGGGAAACGAACAATTGCGAATCCGGGGATTCGCCCGGAGACAATGTCCGGGCACCTTATACGGTGCAAAGAAAAAAGGCCGTTTCGCGATGAAATCCCATTCAAGAAATGAAAAAACCATGGAAGAGACATTCAGCCCGTTTTCTGGCGAGACATTCCGCTTTCGCTGCGGTAAAGATGTGCCCTGTTTCAACGAGTGTTGCGCCAAATTGAGATTGATTTTAACCCCTTATGATATCCTGCGCCTAAAGCATCGGCTCCGCATGTCCTCGGGGCGATTCCTTGAACAGTACACGGAAACCGTGTTTGAAGAACAATGCCGTTTCCCCATGGTAAAACTCAGGATGACATCCGGGGAAAGTGGCGCATGCCCATTTGTCAGCCCTGACGGATGCACCGTTTATGAGGACCGGCCGGTCGCCTGCAGGATCTACCCTCTGGGCAGGGCCTATTCCATTGTCGAGGGCAGGGGGGCTCAGGAGAAGTTCTTTATCGTGAGAGAACCACACTGTCTTGGTTTTCGCGAAGACCGGCAGTGGAACCTCAAAGACTGGATGCGCCACGAGGGGGTTGATGCGTACAATGCGGTGAACGATCCCTGGGCGGAAATTGTTACCTCGAACAGGTCTCTGAGGGGCGGGAACCCGACCCAGAAGCATCAGATGTTTTTCATGGCATCATACAACCTCGACGCTTTCCGAAAATTCGTCTTCCACAGCAAGTTTCTGGATGTCTTCCATGTAGCGCCGGCTGTCAAAGAGACAATCAGGCAGGATGACCGCGCCCTTTTGCGGTTTGCATGGGGATGGCTGAAGTTCAGTCTTTTCGGAGACAAGAACGGGCCGATAGGGCCCAGGCACCCACAACCCTGATTTCTACTCAGTCCCGCTTCACCCTGGATCCAATGTATCCGGGGAGTTCACAGATCATTTCGTCGATCTCGGCGCTTCGTTCGCTCAGAAACCTCAGCATATGGTCCGACTTGGATTTGAGGACGAACCGGTCCTGCTTCTCGATGTGTTCTCCCCGTATAAGCATCCCGTGTTCATATAGGTAGAGGATAATCCGATCATCGGCATCAGCCTGAACATCAAAAGCGGTGCTGAGGTACTCGAGCCAATATCCGAATTCGTGGGGATGTTCCAAGTGCTCCGTCGGGATCCCCAATTCAAAGGCGAGAGGCTTGGAAACGCCCGGCATCAACCTGGAGCCTCCCATGTAATCCAGGGCATGTGCAATTTGATGAACGAGTGCGCTTTCCCCGATTCCCGGAGCGATGGCCACGTATATATTGTCGGGATCGGTCCTGCTCGTCTTCAGAATATTGATCAGCACACCTCCAGCATCCCCCTTTGTCCTTGCAGGTGCCGGGTGTCCGGCAAGGTCCAATTCTTGATACTTCTTGAGATCCACAAACTTAATGCCCAGCCGCGATCCGGTAAGTGCCTGAATATCGAGCAAATCCAACATTTCCCCGGAACGACCGTAGGAGACTTGGGCAAGTTCCGTAATCTTTCGGCTCGCTTCTTCGGAGATCTCGCTCACCCCCTCCGGGAATAGCTCTTCGGTCCTACCCAGGTGGCACCTCTTGAACTTCTTGCCGCTTCCGCAAGGGCAGGGATCATTCCTTCCTACTTTTCGCATAGACTTTTTGCCTCCCGGCCTCCACTCGCCTGTGTGGAAACTCCTGGCACTCGCAAGACCTATCCTGCACCAATGATGGTCCACCCTGCCGCTTGGGACCGTGTGGGGGTCTCCCCGTCCGTTATTCCAAAATTCGGTCCTTGTGCGCGTCGTAGGACCAGCACGGAAGGGGGGCGGTACCCCCGGTTTCGGGATTCACACTCTGGCGATAGGAGGCCTTGACTTCCTGCGTTTTCATCATGTGATCCCACCCTCGCACAAAGTAGGGGCACTCATCATTAAAGCAGACCCAGAGGTAGGACGCCTTCCACGTAGAATTGGCAGGGGGCTGCCACTTTTTCATATTCTCGCCACAGTGGGAGCAAACTTGCACCTCAGAATTACTCATCATTCTCTCCATAAAGGATATCTTTTCGCCAAACCAAGAGATAGACAAAAGAAAACCAAACCCCTCGAAATCCTGCCTTTAGGGGTTTGGTTTGTACGCCGCACAAGCAACCTCCCAGACTCACGCCGGCCTGTCCCGACGAAGGCGGGGGTTGGCAAACCGGGGACCCGCCCGGAGGGTGGGGGCTGAGCCACCTTTAGGTGGCGAAGAAAAAAAGTTCTTCCGGAATTCGGGAACCTCTTAGAATTTAGATAGCCCTTATAGAGGGGGG
>CAYVUX010000289.1:0-5307 GCA_964455075.1 uncultured Desulfobacteraceae bacterium
TTTTCGTCAGGAGATAATTTTACCCTTGACACCCGGAGGCCTTATAAGTGTTAGACTGATCGCCCTGGTAGGAGCGCCGATCCAAATGATCGCAACGATCGGGCTCGGTTTCGGTATCGGGCGGTTGATGGGATGGAGCTGGCAACCATCCTTGTGGCTGGGCGCCCTTATCTCGCTCTCAAGCACCATGGTACTTTTAAAAACACTGTCGAGTCAGGGCTGGTTGGGGACCCTTTCAAGCAAGGTGATGATCGGGATGCTCATCATTCAAGATTTGGCGGTGGTCCCGATGATGATCATTCTTCCTCAACTGAGCAATCCGTCGGTTGGCCTGCCTGTACTTGGTTTCGCCGCAATCAAAGCCGGCGTATTCATTGCGGGGATGGTTTTGCTCGGAACCAGGCTGCTTCCGCGCCTGATGGAACACATCGCCAGGCTTGGCTCAAGGGAACTGTTTTTGCTCGCAATCATCGCCATAGGACTGGGCGTGGGTTACATCACGTACCTGGTAGGGCTTTCCTTTGCATTTGGAGCGTTCGTGGCCGGCATGGTTCTAAGCGAGTCCGACTTCGGCCACCAAGCGCTCAGCGATGTGGTTCCGCTTCGAGACGTTTTTGGCTTGTTGTTTTTCACATCGATTGGAATGTTGTTTGATCCAGCATTTTTGGCGGGTCATATCTGGCAAGTGATCTTCCTGGTATTTGCGGTAAGTATTGGAAAGGGAGTGATTTTTTCGGTTTTGTCACACGTTTTTCATTATCGAAATGTTATTCCATTGGCTGTCGGATTGGGCCTGTTTCAAATCGGCGAATTTTCTTTGGTCCTGGCAAAAGTGGGACGATCCACAGCCTCGATTGGGGAGAATCTTTACGCATTAATCTTGACCTCTGCCATTTTGACCATGGTACTCACGCCTCTGGTTTCTGGTCAGACGGCGAGATTATACGCGCTCAAGAGACGGTGGTTCCGCCATGAGAAGCTCGAAACCTCCAACATGCCTGATGAAGGATATGCAGGCCATGTGGTTATCGCGGGCGGCGGGCGCGTGGGATTTTGGATCGCGCAGATCTTGAAGCGTTTAAATATGGCATTTGTAATCATCGAGCTTGACCACAGGAGGTTCGAAAAGGCCAAGGAGGCCGGTATGACGGTCGTATATGGCGATGCCAGCCAGGGAATTGTTCTTGAAGCAGCGGGAATTCAAGATGCGTCCGTTTTGATCCTGACCATTCCCGCACTTGTCACGACCAGATCGACCATCGCCCAATCGAAGCATTTGAATGAACAGCTCAAAATAGTAGCGAGGGCATCCGGTCCGGATTATTTCGATGTACTGAAAGATCTGGGGGATGCGGAAGTGGTACTGCCGGAGTTTGAGGCCAGCCTCGAGATGACGCGGCAATCCCTTCTCTGCCTCGACGTGCCGCCGACCGAAATACAGCGTCATACGAATACCATTCGACAAGAGCTCTACACGACTTTGTTCCGGAGCGATGATTATCGGATGTTGTGCCAACTGCGAGGTGCCGAGGGACAGTTTGACCTGCAATGGATTCGTTTGAATCGGGAAAGTCCCATGGTTTATCGGTCGATAGGGGAAAGCCAAATACGGAAGAGGACGGGCGCCTCGGTCGTTGGTGTTGTCCGGGACGAGGAGCTGAGGCCCAACCCAGAAGCCGATTTTGTTTTGATGCCTGATGATCTTGTTGCGATTATCGGGGACGAAAAAAGCAGGGAGGCATTTCGTGTTGAGGCGGCATCTTCACAGCGGGGAAAATAAACACGGCATGAGCTGTCTTAATTGATTTAGATCCCCAAATGGTCCTTTCTCTCAATGTCTACAGCGCGGCCCTTTTCCCGAATCCTTGACCTCCGGGGCCTTTGAAGCCCCCTCTTTTTTCTTCGCCGGCTAAAAGGCGGCTCAGTCCCCACCCGTCGGGCGGTTCCCCGGCTTCCCAATCCCCCTGTCTTTGTCGGGACAGGTCGGCGCTGGGCTCAAATTTCACAGTCTCGCAAAAATCCGCTGGGCGTCATGCCGGCCGGTCCCGTGCCGCTCGCGGGGATTTGATAAGCCTGCCCCGTACTCTATACGGGGGCATCCAGAAGTATTGGGTATTACTGGGTTCCGGGGTCTTTCCCGGATCCCGGATCGGAGTTCGGGACAGGCGCCGATCCGGGATGGGACATTGTGCCGCAGGCCGTCATCCCGGACAAGCCCCGTGAAACGGGGCGCGATCCGGGATCCAGAAGTCCACGAAAAGATGGCGTTTTTCTGGATTCCGGATCTCCCTTGCTTCGCCTCGGTCGTCCGGAATGACGTTTCTTTGGAATCGTGACACAGTCTCCTTCGCTGGAATGACGGCGTGAAACTCCAGACATCAGAATGCCACGATTTCTATTTGGCAACCGTTAGGTATCCATTCTCCGGAAGGTCCGAAAATTTCTCTTGACATCTGAATTTGGGTCAGTACATAATCTCAAGTATGAATAAAGTTATTCCATATATGAAATCCACTTCTCCCTTGGCCCCCGCTTTGACAAGAGGGCTGATGGTTATCGAGGCGTTATCGGAAGATCCGTATGAGATGACCATGTCGGAGTTGTCCGATGCCCTGGACATCCCAAAGGCCTCTCTGTGGCGGATCCTGACTGTGCTGAAAGAGAGAGGCTATATCATCCTGGATAACAAACGGCACACGTACCGTCTCGGCTTCAAGCTTATGTCCATTGGAAATACGTTGCTCTTGGGGTCCCATTTTCGATCTCTGGCAAGGGATTACTTGAAACGGTTGGCCCGGGAAACAGGAGAAACCGCGGAGTTGGATGTTCGGGTGAGGGATCAACTGGTCGTGGCGGATCAGGTCTCCGGACCAAACGTTGTGTACCTCTATTCCCATCCCGGAAGCGCCATGCCGTACTTTCATGCTACGGCTCCCGGGAAGGTCTATTTGGCCCATATGGAGAGGTCCAGAATGCGCTCAGCGATGAAAAGGCTGGGTTTACCTAGGCTTACAGCGCACACCATCCAGGACATCGAGCGGCTGGAGGAAGAAATAGACCGGGTCTTAATCGACGGGTATGCCGTGGACATTGAGGAAATGCGGGAGGATGTGGGCCGGGTTGCCGCTCCCGTTTATGATCAGTCGAAGACCATAAGGGGCTGCCTCGCCATCGTTTGCCCGGCATTCAGGCTGAATGAGCAAGACAAAACGTGTCAATACGGCCGCAGTGTAAAGGCAATGGCGGACGAGATGAGCCGAAATTTCGGAGGGTTTTAGCGTCATGTTCGAATTGGATGAATATGAAAAGATATTTCTGGATAATGTAAGGAGAATGGCCACGGATAAGATCAAACCGTTGGCCGCTGAAATCGACAAAGAAGGGGAATTCCGGTGGGATGTCGTTGCCCTATTGGCAGAAATGGGCCTGCTCCAGTTGCATCTCCCTCCCGAGTACGGCGGACTCGAAAAAAACCAGTGCCTGCTGTTCTCTTTGTGCGTGGAGGAGTTGGCCAAGGCGTGTTCGTCCTCGGCCTTGAACATTGTGATCCAGGCGGTGGGCAGTTTCCCTATTATCCATGCGAGCACTCCGGCGCAGAAAGATCGGTTTTGTCCCCGTTTGGCAACAGGCAAGGAGCTGGTCGCTTATCTGGTTACGGAACCTCATGCGGGATCCGATGTGAGCGGCATTCGAACCACTGCCAAAAGGGAGGGAGACTTTTATGTTCTGAATGGACGGAAATGTTTTGCAACAAACGGGGGGGTCGCTTCTCTGGCCTCGGTTCTCTGCCGAACCGGGGAAAATGAAACCAGTTTTTTTGTCCTGGAAATGGACTCCGACGGCGTGACATTAGGCAAGAAGGAAGACAAACTGGGTTTTCGAGGCAGCAACACGCAGGAGGTCATCCTTGAGGATGTTTGCTTGCCCGCAGAGAATCTCCTGGGCAAGGAGGGAGAGGGCTTCAAAATCTCCATGCAGGATTTTGATATGTCACGACCCGGCATAGCGGGGCTGGCCCTCGGGATTGCCGAAGCAGCCATTGATGCGGCCGTCGGGTACGCCGCTGAGAGACACACCTTCGGCGAACCTCTCGTGAGGCATCAGTCCATTGAATTTATGATTGCAGATGCCTGCACGTTTGTGGAGGCGGGTCGGGGACTGATGATCAGGGCGGCGCAGCTGCGTGACCAGGGCAAACGAAATACCAAAATGGCGTCCATGGCAAAGTATTTCTGCAGCGATGCAGCCATGAAAATCACTACAGATGCGGTCCAGATCTTCGGTGGTTATGGTTACTGCAAGGATTTTCCGGTAGAGAGGTTGTTTCGCGACGCCAAGTTGACGCAGATCTTTGAGGGTGCGAATCAGATTCAACGGATGATTGTAGGGCGTGAAATCATGATGGAAAGGGGGCACTCGCTCCAGTAATACGCATGGTGACGACGGAGGGTGTATCGAATGATAGAGCTCAACGAGGAACAAAGAATAATTCTCAATACCGTAAGACAGATCTCGCAGGAAAAAATCAGGCCCAGAGCCGCCGAAATTGATGAGTCAGGCGAATTTCCGTGGGACACCGTAAAAATCTTTGTGGAAAATGGTGTTCTGACGCCCCTTCTGCCTGAAGACTACGGCGGCATAGGTTCTGAATACCTGCTTTTTGCCATGATTTTGGAGGAGATCTCAAAGGTGTGTGCCGCTTCAGCTTTGATCCTCATTGCTCAGGCCGATGGGATGCTGCCTATCCTGTATATGGGGAATGAAGTGCTTAAAAACAGGTATCTGCCGCAATTGGCCGAGGGAAAGATCTCCGCGTTTGCCGCCACCGAACCCGGGGCGGGGTCTGACATCCTTTCGATGAGAACGCGTGCGGTCAAGAAAGAGGGCTACTACATCCTGAATGGCCAGAAATGTTTCATTACCAATGGCAGCATTGCGGATATCTTGAGCACATACGCTTATACCGATCCTGAAAAGAAGGCAAAGGGCATGAGTGTCTTCGTCGTGGAGAAAGGGAGCCGCGGGCTGGTGTACGGCAAAAATGAGAACAAGATGGGCATGAGGGGTTCGATCAATTCAGAACTCTTTTTTGAAGACCTAAAGGTGCCCGAGGAAAACAGAATCGGGGAGGAAGGGGAAGGTTTTGCCAATATGATGTCCGCGTTGAGCAGCAGCAGGCTTTTTACCGCTGCCCAGGCGGTTGGTCTGGCCCAGGGTGCCATAGACGAGGCCGTGAAATATGCCAATCAAAGAGTACAGTTCGGGGCCCCCATTTCCAGGCTTCAGGCCGTTCAATTCATGGTGGCG
>CAYVUX010000290.1:0-4224 GCA_964455075.1 uncultured Desulfobacteraceae bacterium
GAGAGCAATCAGCAAAGAAAGGCCCCCACGGCCCGACCGCAGCCCGGGAGGAAGCGCCGGCTTCACGCTGGTGGAGCTCATGATCGCCGTCTCGGTTTTGGCCATCGGCATCCTGGGCGTGGCCAGCATGCAGTTGACCGCCATCCGGGGGAACCAGACGGCCATGGAGCTGACCTGGGGAACCACGGTGGCCACCCGGGCCCTGGAGTATCTCATGTCCATGGACTACAACAACAACTGGCTGAGAGACCAGGACGGGGACGGAACGAACCAGGACATAAACGCCGACGGCGAGGACGATGACGGCGGAAACTTCGGCCTGGACGACGAGGGAGCGGCTGCGGACTGGACATTTCTGGCGCGGGACTTTTACGAACGGATGCCCGACCGCGTAAATCACACTCAGGTATTGGACCTCGTCCAAAATCCTGAGGACGTCCAGAGAGACTACCAGTACACCATCCATTGGAACGTGGCCGAGGACGTCGTGGTCGATGACACCAAAACCATCCACGTGATCGTGACCTGGAGGGAAAATGAGCAGAACATGCGTGTGGCCATGGAACGCATCATCCCGAGCGGGCTTTAGCGTGCCCTCCGCACATCCTGTCCGCGCGCGGTCGGCCGCCGGGGCGACGGCGCAAAGGCGTCCGGAGCGGGGCTCCGTCCTGGTGATCAGCATGCTGATCCTGGTCCTTTTGAGCCTGGTGGGCGTGATGGCCACCACCACCAGCCACTTCGAGATCCAGCTCGCCGGGAACACCAAGTTCCAGAAGGGGGCCTTCTTCCACACGGACAGCGCCGTCTATGCCACCCCCAAGGTTATCACGGCCGTCATCGAGACGAACGAGGACGATCCTATTCCCGCCCTTCCCGGGGGAGCTTTCCTGGACGCGGATCCGGAGGACTTCAGGAAGGAACTGGTGCTGGACAACAGGTGGGATCCGGAACCGGACATCGCGTGGCCCTTCGGCCCCGTGGTGGATGTGCGGCGTATGGGGCAGGTGCCGCTCCCGGGAGGCGGCGGCGGCGGCGGAGTCGAATTTCTGTCCATGTCGGGAAGCGCCGGAGGGGGCGGCGGCGGAAGCGGTTACGCCATATACTACGACATGGAATCGACCGGTCGGGGCGTGGGGTCCGCCCGGTCGAGAATCTATGCGCGCTATCAGAATATCCCCGGCGTGCCGGGAGGACTGTGATGACGACAAAAAGACGAAATAGGATGACCTTCTTGTGCTGTGCCCTGCTGGGCCTGGCGATCATTTCCGGCCCGGCGCGGGCCCAGGAACCGGCCATGGCGGACTACACGTGCTTTCCCATCTTCCAGATCAGCTCGGTCCAGCCGAACATCCTGATCATGCTCGACAATTCGGGAAGCATGAACTTCAACGCCTACGGCCCGTACCCCGGAGACGGAGGCCTGGTGAACGATTCCTTCCTGGGCGAGCCGTATACGTTTGTGGAATCGCGGGTTATCAAAGGCTCCGACGATATGGAAGAACCCGTGGATGGCAACGTATACGACGGCAACCCGGATTTAGACCTCGGGCGGGACGTCAGCGGCGGAAACTATGAAGATATGAAGATCGGCGTGCGCTTCGAGGGCATCAAAGTCCCGGCCGGAGCCACCATTACCAAGGCCTATATTGAATTCACGGGAGCCGGCGACTACGACAACGATACCAATACCACTGAATCTGAAGTCGCGCTCAGCATTCAAGGAATGGAGAGTGAGCCGGAATTCGAAACCACCGACCAGAACCTCTCCTTGAGAAACCGAACCACAGCAGTAGTTCCATGGGTGATTCCACAGACGGAGCAGTGGAGTACGGCGGGGGACAAGCATCAAACCCCGGGTCTCTCCCCCATCGTGCAAGAGATGGTGAGCGACCCCGATTGGGAACCGGGCGGCTCCATGGCCTTTATTATCACCAATCCAGGCACCCTTCCCACCTCCGGACGGCGGGCCTTGAGTTATGACGGAGCTACAAATCCGGAAGATGCCCCCCGCCTCCACATCGAATTCTCCCGGGAATTCGCATCCCGCTACTACGGCTACTTCAGCCCGGATCACTTTTATTACGAAAAGGGCACCGGTGTCTTCTACCTCAAGTACAAGAAGATCGAGTACGTGGGCAACCCCGCGGCCGGCGGATACTGGTCCGCCAAGGACCTGGACGGCAATGCCGTGACGCTCACCGACGCGGATATCGTCGCCGAGGGCCTCTGGGACGGAAACTGGCTCAACTGGCTCTCCATGCGAAGGATCGATGTGCTGCGCAAGGTCCTCATGGGGGGGCTCGCCACGGCCCGGACCGGCAGGGGAAACCAGCAGAATTACGGGGAAGACCCCCAGCAGTCCTACAGGACGTTTGTCCGGCACTTTGACACCACCGGGTGGTCAGCGGTCTGCCCCTACGACGGCGACTTTTACTACGAAATGGCCAATGGATACATTTATGTGGACGACGATTCCAACCCCACATACGGCTACTGGGACCGTCTTCCGATCGTTATCCAGAAGGAAGTGGAGCACGAACCCCAGGACTTCTACTACTACGACTCCGGGGACAACCTGGCCGGGGTGCTCCAGCGCGTGGGCCACTTGGCCCGCTGGGGAAACGAGTGGTTCAACTACGGAACGGGAAGAGGTGAGAGCGGGGGCTACATCGCCAACATTATCGGGAGCAACACCGTTAATATGGTAAACGATCTTCAGAACACCGGTGCGGATACGTGGACACCGCTTGCCGAGGCCTATTACGTGGCCACCCAGTACTTCAAACAGGAGCCCGTGGCCGCGGGCCTCGACTACCCCGACAACGTGATTCCCTGTAGCAACATGGTGCAGGACCCGTTCCATAACGGCGAGGAGTTCGTGTGGTGTGCCAGTGCGTTCGTGCTGCTCCTCACCGACGGGGCCTCCACCATGGACAGCATGATCCCCGATGAATACAAGGACTTTGACGGCGACGGCGTGGACAACACGGCATGCGACGAGGCAGCCTGGACCAACTGCGACTACGACTCGTGCGGAACCGACTACCTGGACGACCTGGCCCTTTACGCCCGGACCACGGATCTCCGGAGCGCAACGGTCGGCAAAACCGAGCTTGACGGAGACCAGAACATCCTCCTCTACACGGTCTATGCGTTCGGCGACGACGACAACGCCAGAAGCCTCCTTATGAACGCCGCCCGAAACGGAGGCTTTGTGGACCGGAACGGAAACCTGCGGCCGGACGGCGACTGGACCGACCCGCCCGAGGACCGGCTCGAATGGGACGAGGACGGCGACGGGGTTCCGGACACCTATTTCGAGGCATCCGACGGGTACGAACTCCAGAGACAGCTCTTGAACGCCATTACGGCCATCCTGGAGCGGGCCGGATCGGGAACCGCGGTGTCGGTGCTCGCCACCTCCGGGGAGGGCGAAGGAAACCTGGTGCAGGCCTATTTCCGGCCCCAGGTCACGAGCGGTCTTCAGCAGGTCAAGTGGCTGGGTTATCTCCAGTCCTTGTGGGTGGATCCCCTGGGGAACCTGAGGGAAGACACCAACGGAAACGTGGCTCTGGATGTGACCGTGGACAAGGTGGTCCGGTATTTTCTGGATTCGGAATCCACCGGGGACACCAAGATCAAACGCTTCAACGTGACGGAGGACGCGCCCTACCCGGATGTATCCTCCGACCCCTACGAGGTGGTGGATGTGGAGGACATTGCCCCCCTCTGGGAGGCCGGGAGCCGGCTGGCCGAGCGGAGCGCGGACGACAGGAGAATCTTCACCTTCATAGACAAGAACGCCGACAATGCAGTGGACGACGGCTTCGGAAGCCAGGATCCTTTCGACAATACGGGGGAGCTCGTGAGCCTTCACTGGGACGCGGCCGCGGAGATCAAGCCGTACCTGGGGGTGAAGGACGACGCCACGTGGGGCCATCTGGGAGCGACCCATGACGAGCGGGTGGAGAACATCATCCGCTTCACACGGGGAGAAGAAATTCCCGGGCTGAGGACCCGGGAACTCGAGGGTCAGGTCTGGAAGCTCGGAGACATCGTCCATTCCACCCCGTCGAGCATCTCCGCCCCACCGAGCGCCTTCCACCTAATCTATGGAGACGAATCCTACTACAACTACCAGAGGTCCTATCTCAACTCGGTACTCTCTCTCGTCCCGGTCGGTGACGAGTACAAGGCCAGAATGCGAAACCGCGAAACCGTGGT
>CAYVUX010000290.1:4234-5281 GCA_964455075.1 uncultured Desulfobacteraceae bacterium
GGTGAACGACGGCATGCTCCACGCCTTTGGGTCGTGGAACTACAATCGGGACACCCGGGAGTACGAGAAGCCCCCGGCGGCATCGGCCACGGAGAGAATGGGGGACGAGCTGTGGGCATACGTTCCGCAAAACATCCTTCCCCATCTCAAATGGCTGGCGGACCCCGACTATACCCACGCCTATTACGTGGACGCGGAGCCCAGGGTGTTCGATGCCGACATCATCCCCGACGACACCCACGCCAGCGACGCGGATTCGGCCGACGACTGGGGCACCATTCTCCTGGTGGGATTCAACCTGGGAGGCGGTCCCATCTGGGCCGAGGGGGATTTCGACTACAATGGGGCAACGCCGGATACCACTCGCGATTTCCGGCCCGCCTACGTGTGCATGGACGTCACCGACCCGAGGAACCCCCGCCTTCTCTGGGAGAGGAGCTACGACGGACTGGGGCTCACCACGTCGGTCCCCGCACCCATCCGGGTCAACGAAAAGTGGTTCGCCGTGTTCGGCTCCGGTCCCACGGACTGCCAGGGCTCCGGCACCATGGACGGACACGTGTTCGTGGTGGATCTCAAGACCGGGGAGCCGTACCAGTCCACCACCGGGACCGACTGGCTGTTTGAGACCGCGGAAACCTCCGCCTTCATGAATTCCGCCACTTCGCTCGACAAGGCCCTCAATTTCAGCGTGGACAGCGTATACATCGGGGAGAGCTACCAGCTCCCGGCAGGCGACTGGCTCGGCAAGATCTACAGGATCGGGATCCCCTGCCTGGATGCGGCCGGCGAGTACGATGAAAAGCACGCGGCCAATTATGTGAACAACCCGTTGGATCCCACTCACCCCTGGACCTTTTCGTCGTTCTACCAGGCGAACGGTCCGGTGACGGCGCCCCTTAGCCTGAGTCTCGACACGCTCGACAACGTGTGGGTATACGGCGGGACCGGGCGCTACTACTCCGAGGCGGACAAGACGGGTCCCATCGCCGAGGCCACCCAGTATCTCTTCGGGATCAAGGATCCGTTCTACAACCGCCAGCACAC
>CAYVUX010000291.1:0-5274 GCA_964455075.1 uncultured Desulfobacteraceae bacterium
AGGTTCAGCAGGGTGCTCTTGCCCGAGCCGTTCGGCCCCAGGAGGCCGACAAGCTCTCCCGCGGCCAAATCCAGGCTGACATCCCGAACCGCCCAGTTTTCCCCGTAGCGAAAGCTTACGTTCTCCAGACTCAGGACCGGCTCCATCGGCTTCCCCTGGTCTTTAGAAGGTAGATAAAAAACGGCGCCCCGAGAAAGGCCGTAATCACCCCTACGGGCAATTCGTTCGGCGAGATGACCGTCCTGGCCACCGTGTCCGCGATGATGAGGAACAGCGCCCCTCCCAGGGTCGAGACGGGCATGAGCAGCCTGTGGTCGGAGCCCAGGGCCATTCTGCTCAGGTGAGGAACGATCAAACCCACAAATCCGATGAGTCCCGAAAAGGAGACAACCAGGGCTATTACCAGGCTTACCACCAGGAAGCACATCCGTTTCGCCTTTTCCACATCCATGCCGAGCTGAAAGGCGGTGGCGGAACCCGCAGTCATGAGATTGAGATGCCGGGAAAACCCGTAAAGAACCACGGCACCCCCGATCACAACAGGGGCGACAATCGCCGATTCCCTGTAGCTGCTCTGGGAAAGGTCCCCATAGAGCCAGAAGAGCATCGAGTGAAGACGATCATCCACGGCAAGGGCAATGAAAAACATGATCACTGCGGTAAAAAAGGCGTTGATGATGACCCCGGCAAGCAGAATCGTCGAGGACTCGGTTCCCATACGGCGTCTGCCCACCATGAGGACCAGGTAAACCGTGAGCAGGGCGCCGGCAAAGGCGAGGACCGGCACCCCAAGTTGAAAGCTCAGCCCGGCCATGATCGCCAGCACGGCCCCGCACGCCGCCCCGCTTGATACGCCCAGGATGAATGGTTCGGCAAGCGGGTTCCGCAGCAAGGCCTGGAAAACCAGGCCCCCAAGGGAAAGCGCAAACCCGGCGACGCCGGCCAGAAGAATGCGCGGGAGCCGTATCTCAAGCACGATGAGCCGCACCGATTGGTCCACGTTCGAGGCGCCTGTCAGGATCGCCCAGAGCTCTCCCGGGGTCACGCGGGCCGTTCCCAGAGACAAGGAGAGCACGATGGCCAGAGCCAGAAGCCCGCACAGGACCCCCGACGCGGCCACGACCCGAAGGGGACTCAACGGCCTGCGGATATCCGGGGCGGTCTTCAAGGAACGCTCCGCGCTTCTCTCCATGTCCCATTCGTCTTGATTCATATTGCCCCAAAAAAGACAGCGGTTCTCAAAACTTGTCCGGGTGGAGAAGCCCTGCAACGCGCTCCAGGCCCTCGACGATCCTCGGGGAAGGCCGATCCAGAAGATCGGAATCCACCAGGTGGACCCTGCCCGCCTTGACCGCCGGGATGGAATCCCACCTGAGCCAATTTTTCCTGGCTTGTTCGTACTCGCCCGACCTGCTCATGGAGGAAATCAAGATCACGTCGGGTCCCCGCCGGATCACCTCCTCCACGCTGATCCGGGGGTAGGTCGCAAGCTCCTGGCCGGTCATATTCCGGCCGCCCGCCAGCCGTATCACATCGTGGTGGAACGTGTTCCGGTTCACCGTCACGATGGGACGCACGTTGATCTGTATGAAGACCAGGGGCTTGGGCAACGAAGCCGCTTCCCGGGCCACGCGCTCCATGCGGGCGTCAAGCATGCCCGCCAACTCCTCCGCCCTCCCTGGGACGCCGCACACGTTCCCCACCTCGCGGATGACGGAGATGACGTCCCTCACTTTTCGGGGGTTCACCACATACACCGGTATCCCGGCCTTCTCCAGGAGACGGACTACGGCACGCTCGTTTCCGTCCACCGTTCCGAGGGCAAGGTCCGGGTTGAGGCTCACAATCTTCTCCGCGTTCAGATGCACATAGCTCCCCACGTTCGGCTTCTGCGCCGCCTCCGGCGGGTAGGTGCTGAACCGGGTCACCCCCACCACCCGATCCCCCAGCCCCACGGCAAAGAGAATCTCCGTCAGGTTCGGGGCCAGGGAAACGATCCTGGACGGCGGGCCGTCCAGCCGAACGACCCGGTCCAGGGCGTCTCTGAACTCCGCGGACCCGGCCGGACCGGGACCGAAAAGAGCGGCTCCGGCCGCGATGAAAAGCATCGCAGACCGGAATGCAAGCCGTTTTCTCTTCCCGGAAAAATGTTTCACGAGAGAAACCCCTCTCTCAATCAAAGCCCGCGCAAGAGCCCAAAACATATTGGCGGATGGGAGTGCGCGAACCTTGCATCTAGAACGTGAATTCGAGACCCGCTACCCAGTTTCTCTCGGGCGCGGGATAAAACTGTCTGGAAGACGGAAATCCTCCAATCACGACATACTCGCTGTACTGTTCGTCGGTGATATTGTTGACCCCGAAAAAGGCCTTGATTTTTCTCCATTCGTAAGAAATCCGGGCGTCAACCACTGTATAATTGTCCACCTTTTTGAACGCATTACCCTGGTCGCTGATGGCGTAGCTCGAACCCACGTATGTGGCACCGGCCGTGAAATTCCATCCGGGCATCAGGTCGTGAATCCTGAAACCCAGACTCCCCTTGTGCCTCGGGGCGGCCGGGATGTCGTTCCCGTTGAAAGGCTGCGCTTCAAAGGTCGCCTTCTCATAGACATAGTTCCCAAACACGGTAAGAAAATCAAGCGGCTCCGCGCGTGCCCCGATCTCCACACCCTGGTGCAGTGTCTCCGGATGATTTTCGTTGGTGAACGTGACGGGGTTGAAGAAGATCTCGTCTTCGATTTCCATCCGGAAAAGCGTCAGGGTCATCTCGAATTGCGGGGAAAACGAGTGCTTCACCCCGGCCTCGTAGTGAAGGCCCGTCTGAGGAACAAGATCCGAATTCACCCTCAGCCTCCCGGCCGCGAAGTCATAAAGGACCAGCTCGTCGGTCAACGGGAAACGCAAGCTCCGGTTCGCCCGCACGAATACGCTGGACTCGATCCCGTAAAGAAAGGTGAGACCTGCACTAAACGCATTTTCCGTATCCTTCACGCTATCATCGAGCGGCGCGAGAGCGAATGCCCCGAACTCTTCCTGCGAAAGGTCATAGTCCACACGCTCCCTTCGGACGCCCGCGGACAAGATCAGATTGTCGAGTACATCGAACTCATCGTTCACGTACAGCCCCAGGGAATCCCTTTCGATGTCCGCGATCCCGGTCAGCGAACCGGCGGGCGCAATGTTGAAGTTTTTCACGTCCTGCTCGGACCAGTACAGATCCGCCCCGGCAATCAGCTTGTTCCCGTGCCCAGCAATCTCTCCGTCCAAGATGTACCGGGGAGTGAACGACCACGTGCGCAGCCGGCTCTCGGATGCAATCCCGTACAGTTGCCACCGCCAATCCGTCTCGCGTTCCCGGTAGGAAATATCCGAGACCAGGCTCCCAAAACGGCCCAGATCCACATCGGCCCCGACCCTTACGTGGCCGTCGGTGGTTTCGGCTTCATCAAACGGGCTGTTGGTCGATTTTCGATCCCGGTCCATTTCCGCCTCGGAGAGCGCTCCGGGCAACCCGTAGTCATCGGAGTGATAGGAGCCGCTCACGTTCAGCCCCAGGAAATCCGCGGCATCGAACAACAGCTTTCCTCCCACGTCCTTGGTCCTGAGCTCTGAATTATCGCGGTAGCCGTTGGTGGAGTCATAGCTCGCAAAAAGAGCTCCTCCCAATTTTCCCTGCCGCCCGCTTGCACCGACTTTTGCCTCGCTGCGACCGTAGCTCCCCGCCTGGACCCCGCTGGAGAAGGCAAATTCCTCTGCAGGGAGCTTCGTGATAATGTGAATCACGCCTCCCACGGCATTGTCCCCGTAAAGCACGGTGCCGGTTCCCCGTACAACCTCGATCCGCTCTATCTGCTCGAGAGGGATCTGCGTCCAGTCCACGCCGCTTAAGTCCATGGGATTGACCCGCCGGCCGTCCACCAGGACGAGCGTGTTGAAAGGGCCCGTCTCTCCAAAGCCTCGGAGATCCACCTGCGCGGTCTTCCCGTTGCCGAGGGCGTCTCTGACCACGATTCCCTGTTCGGACCGGAGAAGCTCCGCCACATTTTTCGCGTTCGAATTGCTGATTCTCTCCTGGCCGATCACTGTGACATTGGCAGGAATCCGCCGGATCTTCTGCTCGCTCCGCGTGCCCGTGACAACCACCGTCTCCATGGTCGGCACCTCCTTCTCCTCACGAGCAAATGCCGAATCCGCCGTCGCCGAGAAAAAAAACACCACCCCAACAATCCCTGCAATTCGTTTCCATTTCATCATTTCTCGTATTTCCTCCTTTCCTGAGACTCCCAAAAAGGGTTCCCGGTCCGGAGAAAAAAATCCCCGGACCGAAATCAATCGATCCGGGGATTTCCCTTTTTTATCCTCAAGATCGCGCAGCCAACCCTTGCCTCGAGGTCGCCCGCTTCGTCCAGGCAGGTCTTCTGACTCCCCCTCCCTTAAAGCCGCCTTCCCATTTCGATCCATTCGAAACAGTGGCATACAAAGCCAGAAGGGTTCCTTGTCCCCGAGCCCTTTTTCAAAAGGTTCAGCGACAAGGAGGGGTTACAGCGGCGGGTCCGTCTCCGAATTCCACGGAGTTCCCTATTAAGCTCTCCCAAAGCACCTGAGCGAGTTTTCTTTATTACTACATGATCATGCCCGTGTCAACCCGCTCCAGAGGAGTTCTTCGGGTCATCCCCCGAGATCTCTTTTCTTCTGCTCGAATTCATCCCTCTCGATTTCGCCCCGGGCATAGCGCTCCTTGAGAATCTCCAGGGCCCGGCCGCCGGCCGTCCTCTCACTCTCAGGGCCTCTGCCTCCGGAGGCCTGAACAAGCCATCGAATGAGGAAGACAATGCCTACTATGACTGCGGCCCAGAGAACGACATTGAAAATGATTCCCAGCCATCCCATGCCCCAACCGCCCATCATTCCCGGTCCCATATGCCCTCCCCCGTATCCACCCCATTGTGCCAGGGCCGTGGAAGAGCCAAGTCCCGTGAGAAAAAGGGCTCCCAAAAATCCGTTGATACACCGTCGTGTAGATGTCATGGTTCACCTCTTTCAATTTGGTTCCTGTTTCACGAAGGCCCGGGCGAGATCCCGTCCGGACGCTTGTCTCGTCCCCCGATGTCTTTATCATAAGGGGTCGCCTTGATCGCTGCAAATGATTTTCCAAGCCAAGAAACGGGTTCTTCCGGAAAATGGATACCTGGCTGCTTCCTAGACATAATGGTTGACCTGTAAAAAATAGTTGACCTGCCCCTTTTAAACGTGGGTTATGTTGGTTGAAAA
>CAYVUX010000292.1:0-5251 GCA_964455075.1 uncultured Desulfobacteraceae bacterium
TTCCGATTTTTACGGCCGGGTTACGTCATTCCGCAATTGACGGGGGCAACGTTCATGGGGTCAAACCCTAACTGTTGACTTCCTAAAACCAACCGTTAGGTTTGACCCCTTATGTACAAACATCTCACGCCGGCGCCGGAAAAAATTCCAAGGCGAGGGGGTCCAAACCGCAAGATTCCAAGGGCAAGGTGCCAAACGTCAAGGTTTGACCTCGATCCACCTGCGTATGGTCACAAAATACAGGCCGGCTTCCTTGACCGGCTCGCCGGACATCTTTTCCCAGAAGTCCCTGTACAAATTTACCTGGGGCTTGTAAAAATCCACCAGGGTCTGGAGGCTCCCGTTTACGGTGTCCGTTTTGTAGTCGGCGATGACCCAGCCGCCGGGTTCCCGGAATGCCAGGTCAATGGCGCCTGAGATAATTCTGGGGAATTCTTCATCTTCCATCTTGATGGAAAATGGGACTTCCGCCAGGGCTTTCTCCGCCTTTTCCATTCTTTTCCAAAGGTCGGACGACACGACGCCTTTGACCGCCGCGACCACCTCGTCCCGCTCGGACAGGGGCCGCTCCTCCTCCTTGAGGAGGTTCTCCGCGATGAGCTCCAGGTTCGCCGACTGGTCCTTTGCCAGGGCTTGGAGCATCCTGTGGATGATCCGCCCCCAGCTCATGCCCCGACCGGTGTCCGCTGAAAACGGCACGCCTCTCCCCGGGTCTTTGGCCGCCTTGGTCACGGTTTCGATCCTGTAGGAGTCCCGCCTGCTCGCGGAAAGCCTTTGCGCAATCCTCCCCTTCCCTTCCAGGAAGCGCTCCGCCGCGATTTTCCCTTCGGGGACGACCGAAGGCGGCTCCCTGTCCGCAGGGATTTCCAGCTCCTCGACCTCCCGCAAATACGGGTACAGATCCTTCCAGCCGCCTTTGTTCATCTTTTCCGGGTACCAGCTCACCACCAGGAGATCCCTGGCCCTTGTCGTTGCCACGTAGAGCAGCCGGTCGTCCTCCGCCTCCTGGTATTTCCGCTCCAGCGCTTCGTGCTCCTCCCAATCCGGCGGAACCCCCACCACGTCCCGGCCGTACATGCCCTTGGAAACCGACGCCACAAAATAGCCTGAGCCCCGGTCTCCCATGCGTTCTATGCGCAAGGAAGGCGTGTGAGCCGCCTCCTTCATGGGGTCCGCGAGGAATACCACCGGCGCCTCCAGGCCCTTGGCCTTGTGGAGGTTCATGATCCGAACCACGTTCTCCCTTCCGGGCTCAACAGGCATCCCTTCCACGTCGAGGTCCGTGTAGTATTGTTCGAGGCATTCCACCATGTCCGGAAACGAGTTGAGCATCCTGCCGGATTCCCAAAGCGCAATCTCGGCCGCTTTCAACAGGTTCCCGGCCCGGCTTTCCCCCATGTCCCTGGTGAGCGCCAGCGGAACAACTCCGAGGTGATCGAGGATCATGCTCAAGGCCGTCGCGGGCGGTTTTGTCACGGCCCATCGGTGAAATTCCCGGATCTCGGAGAGCGCCTCCCCCACCCTCTCCCGGGCCTCATGGTCCTCGCATTTCTCCGGTTCGGCGAGGTAGGAAAAGAATCCTCCCCCCTGCCTGAAGCGAAAGAGGAGATCATCGCTTATTCCGAAAAAGATCCTCCTCAGGGCGGCGACAAGCGACACCTGATCCTCCGGGTCGGCCACGGATGCAAGCAGGTTGAGGAGGTGCCTCAGCTCCTCGGACTCATTGAAGGCGCCTCCGCCCGAGAGCTCGTAAGGGACCCCGCGCGCCTCGAGCGCCCGCGCATACACCGGCAGGTGTTTCCTGTACCGCAAGAGGATCATGAAATCCCCCGGACCGGCCTTCCGCCCCTTTCCTTCCCTGCTTTCTCCTTCGGGTCCTGAAAGGAAGAGGTTCCCCTCGACGGCCCAGTCTATAAAGGCAGCTATGCGGCGAGCGTCCTCCGCGGCGATTTTTGATTGGGAGTTGCCCCTGATCTTGTCGATGGTGATCCGCTTGACCCCGCCGGCTTTCGCTTCTTTAAAAGGACCCAGCCTTTCAAAGGCGGGTTGATGCGGGGTGCCTTCTGCGGGGAACTTCTCCCGGAATATGGGATTGATCCATTCGCAGACATCCGGCACGGAGCGGAAATTCGTGGTGAGCGGTATGACGAGGCCCCCCGAGTCCTTGATGATGGTTTTCACCCGGTTGTAGGTGTCGATATCCGCCCGGCGGAACCGGTAGATGGACTGCTTGGGATCGCCTACAATGAAAAGGGACCCGGGCCGCACCCGGAGCTTGGTCCACGATTTTTCATCCACGTCCTCGCCGGCGAGGTACAGAAGCACTTCCGCCTGGACCGGGTCCGTGTCCTGGAACTCGTCCACGAGCAGGTGAGTGAACCGCTCCTGGAAATAGCGCCTGACCTCGCGGTTCTCCCGGAGGAGCTCCGCGGACTTGAGCAGCAGGTCGTTGTAATTCATCAGCGAGTCCTTTTCCCTCGCCTCTCTGAAGTAGTCGACGGCGGGCGCCACGAGCTCCATGATGTAGTAATGACAGTATCTGCGCCATTTCGTGAGACAGGGCTCGACCACGTCCGTCCTGAATTTCTCAAACGCCGCCTGCTGCTCCAGGGCCTGGTCCTTACCGCCCGGCCATCTGTTCTGAGTGACATTCCCTGCCTTTTCAAGGCCGGAGAGCACCTGGATGAAATCCCGATCCCGGTTCATGTCCTGGTAGCGGGCACGGCGACAAGCCTGAAGGATCATCTTCTGAAGATTGTCCCAGCCCTGCTCCGGAACCACCCCCGGGACTGCCCTGTAGGCTGTCTCCAGGTATTTGCTAAGGAGCGCCCTGGCTCTCTCAAAATCCGGCCGCTCCACTTCCGTCCGCACCACCTCCACGTCCGGGTAGAGGGCCACGTTCCGGTACGTCTCCACCAGCTTCGCGGGATCAAGCCCCAGGTCGATGATCCGATTCAGAACGGGAGCGTCCTCCGCGTACAGCCCCTCGATGTATTCCGTCCAGCACCGCTCCATGAGAAGGCCGTTTTCCTCCTCTTCCAGCTCCTGGAAATCCGGATCGAGCCTCGCCTCCACCGGACGCTCCCTCAAGAGCCTGGAACAGAAGGAATGAATGGTCCCTGTAAACACGAGGTCGAGGCCCGCAAGGGCCGATTGAAACCGGCCTCTCCGGACCGGATCCTCCTCCTCTTTGAGAACGGCCTCCAGTGCGATCTGGAAGCGCTCCTTCAACTCGGCCGCCGCTTTCCGCGTGAAGGTCACGGCGGCCATCCTGTCCACCCTGGACGCCCCTTCCCCGAGAAGAGCCAGCATGCGGTCGACCAGGCTCGTCGTTTTCCCGGAGCCGGCGCCGGCCTCTATGAGCATGGAGGCCTCGAGCTCCGTCACGATCATGTCCCGGTATTTCTGATCCTTGGGCTTACGCATGGTCTTTCAACCGCTCGAACGGCGCCATCTTGCCGTCCTTTTCCATTTTTGTCCGGGATCGTGCTGCGACCGCCTCGGGATCGCCGCAGATCTTCGCGTAGTCGCAGAATCCACAACGGGCCTTGTCCTGCGCGGGCGGGAACACGCCGGTTTTTAAAAGCGCGAAGAGGTCCTCCACCACCTCGTAGAGTTCGCCCCTTTTCACCTGGTCTTTCACTATCCGGAGCCCCTCCCCCCTGGGGCTTGGGAAGAAATACCCCGCGCGAACCACGCGGGCCTTTTCGTCCTGTTTCCGTCTCAACAGAATCTCGGCCGCCAGGGCGTAGAGGGCGTGCTGGAGATGCTTCCCCTGGTCGAGGTAGCCCTCCTCCTTGTAGGAATACGCGCTTCCCGTCTTGTAGTCCCACACTTCGTATTCATGCGCATCGCTTTGGTCCACGCGGTCGATCCGGCCCCGGAGTCTGAAGCTCCCGCCTCTTTCCAGCGGGATTTCCACGGGCTCTTCCACCGAATCGCCGTACCGCGTATCCCGGCTGAGACCGAAGGAGAGCTCGAAAGACTCCGGCCGAACCGTTTTGCACCGCTCCTCCTCATCCCGGAGAAAAATTTCGAACGTCCGCCGGATGTCTTCCACTTCCCGTGTAAACGCCAGTTCGCTTGAAAGAGGCACCTCTTCCTTCCATTGTTCCACTTCCTCCATGGAAATGGCATCGAGGAGTTCCCTATGTTTTTCGAGCCCCGGCAACTCCCCCCTGTTCTTCAGCTCCTCCATAAAGCGGAAAAAGACGTCGTGCAGCAGCTCTCCGCGCTGGAGCGCATCCAGCCATTGCCCCGAATCTTTTTTCACCTCTTCTAGAGATTCGATGCCCAGCACGTGCCGGATGAAAAAGCCAAAAGGGCACGCTGCCAGGTCTTCCAGCCGGGAGCACGAGAGCACCGCATCCGGCCTCGCCGGGTCGAGAGCACCCCTGGAGGACGGGAGCCACCCCTCGTATTCGGTCAAGATTTCCCTTGCCCGCTCCCTCTCGGCCCGCTCGCCTGCAAGCAGATGCCCGTACGCAGCAAGCACGGAATCGCTCCCGTAGTCCGCGCCTCTCTCACTCAGCCACCACTCCGTCTCGTTCAAGGGTGCCCCTTCGCCCGATGGGATGAACCCTGCGGGCGGCCCGAGGAATTCTTTGAGATCACTGTAGTCGCCCCGGCTATTCCCGCTCACAAGCCGGTACGCGCTCAGCATGACGGAAGACGGAAAGAGATCCCGATCGTCCCGGAGATCCCTGCAGGAGCAGCTCAAGCAAATCCGCCCGGTGAGCGAGCACAGCACCTTGGAGAGCACATACCGGTTCTCCTCCAACCAATCCCGGGCAAGCGCCGGCCTGGGAGTCAATTTTTCCCTTTCGGCGTCGAGGATGACAGGGTCCTGAAGCAGAGGACCGGGAAACTTGGCCTGGTCAAGACCCAGCACAAACGTACTGGAACGCCCGCTGTATCCGCCCGAGCGGTAATGGGCCACGTGGACGTGGCCGGGCCGCGGGGTGGAATGGCCGACGGAGGCCGCCCCGGCGATTCCCATGACGCGCTCCAGCACATCCTTTGCCTGTTCTTGTACGGAGGGCGACCGGGCAAGGGCCTCCAGAATCTCCACCAGCCTGTCCCTGGCGCCCGCGTCCTGTCCGCCCGTGATGCGGCAGAATTTTTCCAGAAAATCCACGGCGCCCCGGCACACGCTTTCCAGGGTTTCGGTCTCTTCCGGGGTCTCATGCGCTATGGGAGCGAGGAGACTCTTCATCAAACGGGCGGTCCATGCCGCCTCCCCCGCTTCCCT